>NZ_JBEOYB010000057.1:0-55633 GCF_040296845.1 Streptomyces sp. NPDC001985 | reverse complement strand
GGTGGCCGCGGCCGGCGCGCCACCCGTGGCCTGGGGCGAGCGGCACCGGCTCGCCCCCTGGCGGGCGGCCGGACGCGGAGCCGGAGAGCATGCCCGGGCTCGCCGGCGACCGGCGGGGCGGGCGCCCGCACGGCCGCGAGGCGGCGTGAGGGCTGCGGGGTGGCCGCACCCGGGCGGCGCGCTCCGTCCTGGTGCGGGCGATGACGGCAGTGGCGCCGTGGAGCCGTGGGGCAATGAGGCAGTGGCGCCGCACGCGCTGGACGCCCTCGGGGAGTCGGGTGGGCGGCGCCGCGTGGCATCCTGGACCGGTGTTCTCCTCCGGCCCTGTGGGCGCTGTGTTCTTCGACGTCGACGGAACTCTCGTCCCCGGGACGAGTTCGTCGGTCTTTCTCGCCGGATTCCTCGGCCACCGGGACGAGTTGGCCCGGGCCGAGGACGCCTACGCCCGCGGCGACCTGGACAACCGGCAGGTGTCCGAACGGGATGCCCGGGGCTGGGCGGGCGTGTCCGAGGAGCAGATCCTCGGCCGGCTCGACGGGCTTCCCCTGGTCCCGGGCATCACGGAGACCGTGCGCTGGTGCCGGGGGAACGGGCTGGTGCCCGTGCTGGCGACGCTGGCCTGGTCGCCGGTCGGCGGATATCTGGCCGGCCGCTTCGGCTTCCACGCCTTCAGCGGACCCCGCCTGGAGAGGGCCGGCGGCCGGTTCACGGGCCGTGTCGCCCGCCACCTCGACGAGTACGGCAAACGGGACTTCGCCCTCGCGCTGGCCCGGGAGCTGGGGTTGCCACCCGGCGTGTGCGGGGCCGTCGGGGACAGCCGTTCCGATCTGCCCCTGTTCGCCTCCGTCGGGCTGAGTGTGGCGTTCAACGCCTCGGCGGCGGCACGGGAGGCGGCGACCGTCACGGTGGACGGCGGCGATCTGCGAGACGTACTGCCCGCCCTCAGCGGCCTGGTCGCGGCGGCGCGCTGACGGCCTCGCGCCGACGGCCGGAAGGGACCGGCCCGCGGCGCTCGCCGCGGGCCGGCCCCTCTTCGGGACGGCGCGCCGGTCAGACCCCGGCGAGGGACTGAATCCACGAACGGTACGCGGTCACGTTCGTGTAGGCGGTGATGGTCTGCCGGTCGCTGGTGGAGGCGACACCGACCTGGATGCCGTTGGCCATCATCGGACCGCCCGAGTCGCCGCCCGCAGTGATGCCGTCGCCGCGGCGGGCGCAGATCGCGGTGCCGTTGTAGGCGTCGCGGCAGGCTCCGCTCACGATGACGTTGGCGACCTTCAGATAGCGGGACTGGCAGTTGATCTCGGAGCCGCACTGGGAGGTGGCGCCCCAGCCGTACACCTGCACGGTCTGGTTCACGGAGACCGAGCCGGGCTGTCCGAGGCGGGCATAGGTCGCCGTGACCGAGCGGTCGAGCTTGACCAGGGACAGGTCGGAGGAGGAGTGGTTGTGGACAGCCGAGGCGTTGGCCGAGATGCCGCCGCTGGTCTGGTCGAGGCTGCCGATACGGAACGACAGCCCGCCGCCGGTGACACAGTGCTTGGCGGTGAGTATCCAGGTGGGCGCGATGATCGAGGCGCTGCACGTCTGCCGGCCGTTGGAGAACAGCCGTGCCGCCCAGGGGGCGTTGCTCGCGTAGCCCCCGCCGATGATCGGCAGGGCGGCCCGGCCTTCCGCGGCGCCGGAGGCTCTCTCCGCGGCCGGGGCGGCGGCCGGGGCCGGCGCGGGCGCCGGTGTCTGGGCCGTGGCGGTGGGGGCGAGGGCGACTACGGAGAGCGCGGCGGTCGCGAGGGCGGGTATGAGACGGGTGATACGCACGTGGTCTTCTCCATCGTGTGGGGGTGGAGCCCTGCCGGGATGCGCA
The DNA here is from genome assembly GCF_040296845.1 of Streptomyces sp. NPDC001985. Classification (NCBI taxonomy): domain Bacteria; kingdom Bacillati; phylum Actinomycetota; class Actinomycetes; order Kitasatosporales; family Streptomycetaceae; genus Streptomyces; species Streptomyces sp. NPDC001985. Next base: position 53,769 of record NZ_JBEOYB010000057.1, on the reverse strand, counting down.
GGAAGGGCAGGACGCACCAGAGGGTGTCTTGTTGCGTCCATGACACAAGTGGCTGCGGAGAATCTGGCAGACGCCGTGTCGCCGGCACAAGGGGTTGACGGAGGCGACTTGGACGCGGAGAGCCGGACCGTGCCCGAACTGTCCGGACAAGGTCCCGTACGGCACGGCGCCGCTCCTCACCGGTACCGGAGCAGCGCCCCGCCCGCGCCACCGCCCGTCGTGCCCCGCGCCACCGCCCGTCGTGCCCCGCCCTGCCCCGCCCCCGCGCCGCCCGCCGCGTCGGGCGCCGCGCCCCACCCGCGTACCCCCTTCCCGCGCGGTCCCCTCGGCCCGGCCGGCCCCGCGCCCCGCGGCGCGGTCCGTGCCCTCAGGCGCCCGGCGCGGTCGCCCTGTCCCACCGGGTGCGGAGCGCGGCCAGCCGGGCCCTGAGTCCTTGCAGCGGTGTGGGCGGCAGCGCGCGGGCGGAGCCGCGCGCGTAGTGCCGTTCGACGTAGAACTGTCCCGTGCTGAGCACCGTCGTGACGGCGATGTACCAGACGGTGGCGACCAGCAGCAGCGGGATGACCTGATAGGTCTGGTTGTAGACCAGCTGCACCGAGTACAGCAGATCGTGCACGGCCAGCACACTGACGATGCTGGTGCCCTTCAACGTGCCGATCAGCATGTTCCCCGCCGTCGGGACGATGGAGCGCATCGCCTGCGGGATGACGATCCGGCGCAGGGTGCGCGCTCTGCCGATACCGAGGGCCTGGGCCGCCTCCGTCTGGCCCGACTCGACGGAGAGGATGCCGCCGCGCACCACCTCGGCCGCGTAGGCGGCTTCGTGCAGGGTCAGTCCGATGACGGCGGTGAGGGTGGGCCCGAGCAGATGCACCGTCTCGACGGTGACGAACTGCGGTCCGAAGGGGATGCCGAGACCGAGCGTCGGGTAGAGGGCGCCGATGTTGAACCAGAACAGCAGCTGCACCAGCAGGGGAGTGGACCGGAAGATCCAGACGTAGCCCCAGCTGAGGGTGCGCAGCACCGGATTGACGGAGAGCCGCATCACGGCGAGCGGAATGCCGAGCAGAAAGCCGAGCACCATCACCGCACCGGTCAGCCAGAGGGTGAGCAGCAGCCCGTCGAGCACGGCGGCGGTGGTGAAGTACCGGCCCACGACATCCCACTGGAACGCGGGGTTGCGGACGACGGAGTTGACCGCCATCGCGAGCAGCAGCAGCGCCACGACGGCCGTCAGCCGCCGGCCGGTGTGCCGGCGCGGCACGATCCTCGGCAGCTCCCCGCCGGGGGCCGCGCGGTGGACCGGCCTTTCCGGGCTGTCCGGGCTGTCCGGGCCGGGGGCGCGCGCGGGGCCGGGGGCGGAGGAGAGGGGCGGCGGGACGGAACCGTTGACGCGGGAGGGATCGGTGAGATCGGACGGCGGGACCATCAGAAGGCACTCCAGGGGAGGGACGCGCGGGCGCCGGTGACCCACCCGGCGGCGCGTGTGCGTGGACGCCGCGCGGGCACAGCGGCGCGGCGGGCGGTGGAATGGCGGCCGGCTCACGGGCGTCGTCGTGATCACCGCGTCCCTCAACGCGGCCGGCGCGGCTGCCGTGCCCGGCGGAGCCCGTCCGGCCCCGATCGTATGTATCCAACGCCCTTGTGTGTCAACCTCGGTGGCGGACCGTTCATTGGTGTTACATCACCTGGAACACAGTTGACGAGCGGCGAGTTGTACTGCTCAATTGGTCGCATGATTGCCGGTCTGCGCCTGGTTACGCGTGATCACATCGACTTCGGTCGGGTGTGGTCCGCGGCGTGTTGCGCCTGACGCGACAGCGGGCGGCCCGACCGGCCCCTCCCTCCCTCGGCGACCCCGTCGCGGGCCGGAATCCCTCTCCGCACACCGTCGTCCTCCCGCGCTGAGCACCCGCTGAGTCCGCGCGCGGACACCGCTGCGAGAGCCGGCACACCGCTGCCGCCGCCCGACCGTGCCCCTGGCCCGTGCCCGGCGTCGTCCCATCCGCTCACCATCTCGTTCCCCGCCTCCTGACGCGCCGTCCTCCGACGGCCGCAGGCTGCCGCACCGCCGTGCCCGGATACCGACCGGGGCACGGTCCCATGGACTTGAGGAAGGTCATCTCCCGTGCCGGTTGAGTTCCTTGGTATCGCCGCGACCAACAACGGCTCCGAAACCACCCCGCGCTCCGGCGCCGCGTTCGACAAGGAGTACACACTCCGGCTCGCCCGGGCACACGAGGACCACGACTGGGACCGGGTGCTCTTCGCGTACGGCTCCGGATCGCCCGATCCCGCACCGGCCGCCGCCTACATCGCGAGCAGGCTGGACCGCCTCCAGCTCCTGCTCGCCCACCGGCCCAACGTCTCGTACCCGACCTACGCCGCCAAGACCTTCGCCACCCTCGACCGCATCAGCGAGGGCCGGCTGGCCGTGCACTTCATCACCGGCGGCAACGACCGGGAGCAGGGCCGCGAGGGCGACACCCTCACCAAGGACGAGCGCTACACCCGCACCCGTGAGTACATCCGGATCGTCAAGAGGATCTGGACCACCCACGAGCCCTTCGACCACGAGGGGGAGCACTACCGCTTCCACGACTTCGTCAGCGATGTCTTCCCGGTCCAGCAGCCGCGCCCGGACGTGTCGTTCGGCGGCTCCTCGCCCGCGGCGTACGCGGCCGGGGGAGCCGAGGCCGACATCTACTGCCTGTGGGGGGAGCCGCTGGCCAGGACCGCCGAGCAGATCGAGGCCGTGAAGGCCGCCGCGAAGGCGGCGGGCCGCGCCGACGTGCCCCGTATCCAGGTGGCGTTCCGGCCCATCATCGCCCCCACGGAGGAGCTGGCGTGGGAGAAGGCCCACCGCACCGTGGGCGCGATCAAGGACCGCAAGGAGCGCGGCGATCTGGTCACCCGGCGGCACAACGGACACCATCAGCCCGAGAACACCGGTTCGCAGCGGCTGATCGCCATCGCCGAGGCGGGGGAGCGCTACGACCGCGCCCTGTGGACCCCGACAGCCGCCGCCACCGGTGGCGCGGGCAACTCCAACGCCCTGGTCGGCACGCCGGAGACGGTCGCCCAGGCGCTGCTGGACTACTACGACCTCGGCGTTGACATCCTCTCCGCCCGGGGCTACGACCTGCTGGGCGACGCGATCGACTTCGGCCGGCACGTCATTCCGATCGTCCGCAAGGAGGTCGCCAAGCGCGACGCCGAACGCCGGAACCAGCATGCCGCCGGGTCCGCCGGGTCCGCCGGGTCCGCCGGGTCCGCCGAGCCCGCCGGGTCCGCCGGGTCCGCCGAGCCCGGCGCCGAGCCGGCGGCGGCGCACGGCGGCTCCCGGACCGCCGCGGCGGTGAACAGATGACCTCCTCCACCCGGCCCCGGCTCCGGCCCCGGCACGCCCCGGCCGACCGGGCCATCGTCCATGTCACCGTCTCCGACCCGAGGACCGGACCCCTGCTGCGCGAACTCGGCGACGAGTACTCGGCGCGCTACGGCAAGGACGCCCACGCCGAGCTCGCCCGCTACCCCGACGAGGAGTTCACCCCGTCCCACGGCGGTGTCCTGCTCCTCCTCGTCGAGGACGGCGAGCCCGTCGCGGGCGGCGCGTTCCGCCGGTACGACGAGACCACGGCCGAGCTGAAGCGGATCTGGACGCACTCCGCGCACCGGCGGCGCGGTCTGGCCCGGCGGATCGTCGCCGAGCTGGAACGCGAGGCCGCCGCCCGCGGCTACCGGCGCATCCGTCTGACCACGGGGCCGCGCCAGCCCGAGGCCCGCGGACTGTATCTGACCACCGGCTACACGCCGTTGTTCGACACCGGCGCGGACCCCGAGACCATCGGCCTCCTGGCGTTCGAGAAGCGCCTGCCCACCCCCGCGCATCACGGAGAGGCGGCGGTCCTGTGACCATCCGCGGCATCGGAACGCGACTGCGCGCCGGCACCGGCATCGCGCTGCTGTCCGCACTGGCGCTGACCGCGTGCGGCTCCGGCGACACCCCCGGCGCCGCCCCGGCGGGAGCCGGGGCGTCCCGCGCGCCGGCCGACGACCCGGTGGCCGCCGTGCGCACCGTGGCGTCCGCCGCCGCCCTGCTCCCCGCGGACGTCCGGGCGTCGGGGAAGCTGCGGGTCGGCAGCTCGATCGGCGCCCCGCCCGGGGCGTACTACCCGAACGGGTCGAACCAGCCGCCCGCGGGTCTGGACATCGACCTCGCGAACGCGGTGGCCAAGGTCCTCGGTGTCGAACTGGAGCGGCAGGACGCCTCCTTCGAGACGATCCTGCCCGCCCTCGGCAGCGGCAAGTACGACTTCGGCACCGGGAACTTCGGTGTCACCGCCGAGCGGCTGAAGACCATCGACTTCGTCACCTACATCAACGACGGCCAGGGCTTCGCGGTGAAGAAGGGCAACACCGAGCTGACCACGAAGGTCACGGACCTCACCCAGCTCTGCGGACTGACCATCGGCACCGGGGCGGGCACCACCTTCGAGGCGACCCTCGCCGCCCAGCGGGGCGTCTGCGCCAAGGCGGGGAAGAAGCCGTACGAGGTCAAGGTCTACTCCGAGAACGGGGCCACCCTCACCGCGCTCCAGCAGGGCCGGACCGACGTGATCATGTCGACCATCAACGGGCTGCGCCACCAGGCGTCCCGGTCCGCCTCGGGGACCACCTTCCTCGGGGAGTACCACCGTCTCGATGTCGGCTTCGCCTTCGACAAGGGCTCACCTCTCACCAAGGCGTTCCGGGCCGCGGTCAACGAGCTGATCGCCGGTGGCACCTACGCCCGGATTCTCAAGAAATGGGGCACATCCGCCTCCGCGATCGAGACATCGCGCATCAACCCGCCCGAGCACGGCTGACGAGTGAGCAGGAACGCCACGATGGGACTCACCACCGATTCCACCGCCGCGCCACCGGGCGCGGCCTCCCCGGGCCCCGGCCCCGGCACCCCGCCGGGCCCCGGTGATCCGGCCCGCCTCCGGGTCGTCCCCGCCCGCCACTACGCCCGCTGGGCGGCGGGTGCGGCCGTGACCGTGCTGGTCGTCCAGTTCGCGCACGGGATGGCCACCAACCCGGTCTGGGAGTGGGGTGTCTTCAGCGACTACATCCTCTCCGAGACGATCGTGGACGCGGTGTGGGTGACCCTCCAGCTCACCGCCTACGCGACGGTGCTGGGCTTTCTCCTCGGCACCGTCCTGGCCTTCATGCGCCTCTCGCGCAGCCCGGTGCTCCAGACCGTCGCCTGGACCTATGTCTGGATCTTCCGCTCCATTCCGATGATCGTCCAGCTGGTGTTCTGGTTCAACCTCAGCGCCCTGTACGCGAGTCTGGGCGTCGGCATCCCCTTCGGCCCGGTCTTCTGGTCCGTCGACAGCAACAGTCTGATCGGCACCATGGGCGCCGCCGTCATCGGGCTGACGCTGCACCAGGCCGCGTACGCCGCCGAGATCGTCCGCGGCGGCGTCATCGCCGTCGACCACGGCCAGTCCGAGGCCGCCGCGGCGCTGGGCATCCCCCGGCTGCGCCAGATCCGCCGGATCGTGCTGCCGCAGGCGATGCGCGCCATTCTGCCGACCGCCGGGAACGAGATCATCGGACTGCTCAAGGGCACGTCGGTGGTGTACGTGATGGCCATCGGCGAGCTGTTCTACCAGGTCCAGGTGATCTACGGCCGCAACGGCCGGGTGATCCCGCTGCTCCTGGTCGCGACCGCCTGGTACGTGGTCCTCACCTCGGTGCTGTCGGTCGGCCAGTACTACGTGGAGCGGCACTTCGCCCGGGGCGCCAACCGCACCCCGCCGCCCTCCCCGATCCAGCGCGCCCGCCGTTTCGTACGGAATCTGCGCGCGGCGGCCTCCCGGCCCGACCGGCCCGTCATCCCCCTGAAGACCCTCGGAGGCAGCCGATGAGCGAGGTGACGGTGGACGCCGGCAGAACGGCGGCCCGGGCCGCCGAGGCGACGCCCGCCGCGGAGGAGGTGATGGTGGACATCCGCGGTGTCCACAAGAGCTTCGGCGCCCTGGAGGTGCTGCGCGGGGTCGATCTGCGGGTGCGCGCGGGGGAGGTCACCGTGATCCTCGGTCCGTCCGGCTCCGGAAAGTCCACGCTGCTGCGCACCATCAACCACCTGGAGAAGGTCAACCGGGGCTGGATCAGCATCGACGGCGAACTCATCGGCTACCGCCGCTCCGGCGACAAGCTGCACGAGCTGAAGGAGAAGGACGTTCTGAAGCAGCGCACCCACATCGGGTTCGTCTTCCAGAACTTCAACCTCTTCCCGCATCTGACCGTGCTGGAGAACCTGGTGGAGGCCCCGGTCTCCGCGCTGCGGCTGCGGCGCGGGGAGGCACAGGAGCGGGCCCGGCGGCTGCTGGACCGGGTCGGGCTCGCCGACAAGACCGACGCCTATCCGCGGCAGCTCTCCGGGGGCCAGCAGCAGCGCGTGGCCATCGCCCGCGCGCTCGCCCTCGAACCGAAGGTGCTGCTCTTCGACGAGCCCACATCGGCGCTCGACCCCGAGCTGGTCGGTGAGGTCCTGGACGTCATCAAGGACCTGGCCCGCACCGGCACGACCATGATCGTCGTAACCCATGAGATCGGCTTCGCCCGCGAGGTCGCCGACACCGTGGTGTTCATGGACGACGGAGTCGTCGTGGAACGGGGCTCACCCGCCGCCGTCCTGGACGACCCGCGCCACGAGCGCACCCGTGCCTTCCTCTCCAAAGTCCTCTGACCGCGCCTCACCCCTCCCACAGGCAAGGAGCACCGCCATGTCCCTCTCCCTCTCCCTCTCCCGCCGCACCGGCGCCGCCGCGCTCGGCATGACCGCCGCCCTTCTCCTCGCCGCGTGCGGCAACCCCTCCGAGGACGGCACGACCGGGACGGGGGAGGCCAAGGACACGGGTACGAAGATCAATCTGAGCCCCGACCAGAACCGCGTCACCACCGGGAAGGTCGACTCCATCGCCGCCGGGGTTCCCGAGAGAATCCGCAAGAGAGGCACCCTGGAGATCGCCAGCTCCTCCGGCTCCGAGGCGCCCCTGGGCTTCCACGCCACCGACAACAAGACCGTCATCGGCGCCGAGCCCGACATCGCCCATCTGGTCGCCGATGTGCTCGGCCTCGAACCGCGCATCAACACGGTCTCCTGGGAGAACATCTTCGTCGGCCTCGACAGCGGCAAGTACGACGCCGGCTTCAGCAACATCACCGACACCGAGGAGCGCAAGGAGAAGTACGACTTCGCCACCTACCGCAAGGACAACCTGGGCTTCGCGGCGAAGAAGGGCAGCGGTCTGAAGATCAGCGGGCCCAAGGACGTCGCCGGCCGGACCGTCGCCGTGAGCAGCGGCACCAATCAGGAGAAGCTTCTGGTCGAGTGGAGCAAGGAGGCCGAGAAGGCCGGCCTCGCGCCGGTGGACATCAAGTACTACCAGAACGAGAGCGACACCTACCTCGCCCTCCAGTCCGGCCGGATCGAGCTCTACCTCGGCCCCAACCCGACCGCCGCCCACCACGCCGCCACCACGGGCAAGACCGAGGTCGTCGGTGTCCACTCCGGAGCCGGGGCCACCCTCCAGGGTCTTATCGCGGCCACGACCAAGAAGGACAACGGCCTGGTCAAGCCGCTCGCCGACGCCCTCAACGAGATCATCCGCAACGGTACGTACACCAAGGTGCTGAAGCGCTGGGGTCTGACCGACGAGGCCGTGACCACCTCGCGGATCAACCCGCCCGGACTGCCCAGGACCAACCAGTAGCCGCCGCCGGGACAGCGGTGACGCGGCACCCGCGTCACCACGCCGGCCCCCGGCCCGATCCCCCGCCGATCCCACGCTCCCGAAAGGGCCGCCATGGCCACCGTCCTGTCCGTCTCCGGAAGCCCCTCCGCCGCCTCCCGCACCGCCCGTCTGCTGCGCCATCTCGACCGGCGGCTCACGGCCCAGGGACACGAGGTCATCCCCCTGGACGTCCGCGCCCTCCCCGCCGACGCCCTGCTCGGCGCCGACTTCCGGCACCCGGCGATCGCCGAGGCGGCCGGGCTGTTCGAGCGCGCCGAGGGAGTCGTCATCGGCACGCCCGTCTACAAGGCCGCCTACTCCGGGGTGCTCAAGTCCCTGCTGGACCTGCTGCCGCAGCACGCCCTGGCCGGCAAGACGGTTCTGCCGCTCGCGACCGGCGGGACCGCCGCGCATGTCCTGGCGATCGACTACGCCCTGCGCCCGGTGCTCAGTTCCATGGGCGCCGCGCACATCGTCCAGGGCTGGTTCACCCTCGACACCGACATCGTGGTGGGCGACGAGGGCGCCCTGACCATCGCCCGGGGCGCGGACGAGGCCGTCACCCGTGTCGTCGACCGGTTCTCCGAAGCCCTCGGCGGCCGCCCGGCCCTGCTGGCGGCGGCGGGCTGCGCGCGGTAGCCGCGTCCGCCGCCGCGGGGGAGCGGGCCGCCCGGCCCGGCCCCTGGCGGACGCGGAGGGCGCCGCACCCCCGCGGCATCCGCCACCACGCCATCACCCCGTGGCCGGCGCGGGCCCCCTTGACGAAACGCGCCGGCCGCCGGACACTCCAGTACGGATTCCCCACCGGACAGGCAGGACATGACGGAGCGCCTGGAGTTGCCCGCCGGCCGGGCCGCGTGCGGCGCCCGGCCGCCCCTTCTCCTGACCTCCCGCCGCCATATCGACCTTCTGCGCGTCTGCAGCGCGGCGAGCCCTCTGCGCTGAACCGGCGGCGCCCACCGGCACGGTGACCTCACCGGGCACGCGGACACCCGCGGCCCTCGCCTCACGCGTGCCGCCCGCCGCTCCTCTCGACCGGAAGCCGGACCCGTACCCAGGGAGACCCATGCCCGCCGCGCCCCCGTCCACCGTGCCCTCCCACATCTCCCCGCCGTCGCTGCGGGGCAGGATCGGCGGTGACGCGAGAAGTGGCTACTTCGCCGCCCCGCGCCGCTACCGCCTCCATCTCTCGCCGTCCTGCCCGCACTGTCTGCGCATCGCCATCACCCACAGCCTGCTCGGTCTGGACGAGACCCTCCCGGTCGTGCAGCTGCCCCCGGTGCCCGACGGCCCCGACGGCGGACACTCCGCCTTGCGCCCCCTGTACGAGGCCAGTTCGCACCGGCATCCCGGACCGGCCACCGCCCCCGTGCTCAGCGACGACTGGACGGGACGGGTCGTCAGCACGCACACCCCGGACATCCTCCGCGACCTCGCCCGGAACTTCGGCGGCCACGGCCCCGGCCGGCCCGTCCTCCGGCCGCACGGCTCGGCGGAGGAGATCGAGGCCGTCACCCGTCTCTGCGAGGACCGCGTCAACCGCGCCGCGCAGAACGCCGGGCGGGCCGACACCGACGCGCCGGCGCGCCGGACCGCCCTCGGCTCCCTGCTCCGTGCCCTGGGCTCGCTGGAGGAGCGCCTGGCCGGCCGGCGCTTTCTCCTCGGCGACGACATCACGGCGGCGGATGTGGAGCTGTGGGTGACCCTGGTGCGGCTGGACACCGTGCACCGGCTGCATCTCGACGCCGCCGCGGTCCACCGGATCGCGGACCATCCCCAGCTGTGGCACTACGCCCGGCGACTGGCGGCGCACCCCGCCTTCGGCCGCCCTCTCGACCTGGACGCCATCGCCCGCCGGCACCACGCGCACTGCCGGGGGCTGGAGGCGGCCGGGGCGGCCGTGCAGATCCTGGACTGGGCCGGGCACACCCCGGCCGGACCCGCCGCCGAGCCCTCCCGGAGGTACACGGCCTGCTCGCTGTCGTGACGGCGGACGCCGGACAGCGGGCACCGGCCCGGGCGAGCCGCGGAGTGTGCGGACCGCCCGGGCTCAGGGGGCGGGAGCCGGGGCGGCGGCCGGGACCGCCGCCGCGGTGGCGTCGGCCACGATGCGCTTGAAGCCCTCGGCGTGGGCACAGCCGGCCCGCTCGCCGAAGGCCCGCATCCGCTGGAACACCCAGGCGATGTCGGCGCGCGGGTCGGCGGAGTCACGGAACTGGCTGGCGTGGCAGAGGATGGCCTCGGCCTTGCGCTCGGCGTGCGGACCGACGTCGACGAAGAAGTCCGTGTGCTCGTGCCCGGGAACCCAGACCTCCGCCACCCGGTGCGGCGCGAGCCCCGCCGCCAGGAGCTCGGGGAAGGCCCGGGGGTTCCGGGCGTCGGGGTAGACGGCGCTGAGCGCGGCCTCGCCCACGGCGAGGTGGTCCGGGTGGGACGCGCCCATGGGGAACTCCAGTGAGCGCAGCGGCTGGTGGGTGAGGACCAGCTGGGGGCGCACCCGGCGGATGGTCTCGACCAGGGCGCGGCGGAGGGTGAGATCCGGCGTCAGCGTCCCGTCGGGAAAGCCGAGGAAGGTCACCTCGTGGACGTCGAGGAGAGCCGCCGCCGCGCGCTGTTCCCGGTACCGGGTGGCCGTCAGCTCCTCCGCCGGCTCCTCGGGGTCCTCACCCCCCTGGGACCCGTCCGTGCAGATCGCGTAGTGCACCCGGCTGCCCTCCGCGCTCAGCCGGCCCACCGTGCCGCCGAAGCCGAACTCGGCGTCGTCGGGGTGGGCGGTGATGACCAGAACGCGTTCATGGAACGCGGGTAAGGGGAGAAGCGGGCCGGCGGACCGGTTTCTGAATGCCAAGGTCGCCCAGCTCCTCCGCGCTGTCCGCGCCGCAGTCGAACCCCAGTGAAGTGAATCGAGAACGGTATTCATCGGCCGATATGCATGATTGGGCGGAAATTATTCAGAAGAATTGACGGGGTGTCAATAAATCCCTGATGTGACGTAGGTCATAGTTGTGCTTTCTGTTGGTCGGGGCCGGGAATCGTGCAGGATTCTCCGCCTACGGCGCAAGAACTTCCCACTCGGCCCGGCGGTCGTCCCGACCGCCGCGGTCGAGATGACCTGTGGGTGAGTAGGGGTGAGTTGACCGGATCTCCGGACCGTGTCCCGGGCGGGGCGGGTGAGAACCCCCGGGCCCGCCCGGCAGTGTGTCCTCGGGCAACGGCGCGCCGCGCGACGCGCCGCCGCCCGCCGCTCGGCGGTGCGCGCCGGCCGCCGGTGACACCTCTTCCGCCGTGTCGAATCCGGCCGCGCCTCCCCGGCGGGACCGCCACCGCGCGGCTCCTTTCCCGCACGCTCTCACCGGCAGCTCGAACCCCCTTCGGAAAAGGAGAGTCCCATGAAGTTCGTCATCCCCGCCAAGCGTTCGTCGAGCAGGGTTCCCCATAAGAACTTCCGTGAATTCGCGCCGGGCGAATCGCTGCTGGACATTCTGGTGAAAAAGCTGGTGCGGCTCGGGGAGCCGGGCGATGTCCATCTCTCCTCCGAGGACGAATCGGCACGCGAAGTGGCCGACAGACACGGAGTCTCCTTCCTGCCGAGGGCCAAGCACCTCACCGAGAACTCCTACCCTTTCCAATCGGTCGTCAACGAGGTGTGCGGACAGCTCCCGGGCGACGACGACATCATGTGGTGTCACGCGACGGACCCGTTCTTCGACGAGCACCCGGCCGTTGTCGAGGCCTGGCGGAAGCGCGAGAATCCGGACGCCGACTCGATCACGGTTGTCTATCCGATGCGCGAGTACCTCCTCGATGGGAACTTCAATCCGATGGGATTCGGATTCGGTTCCTGGCACCGCCCCTCGCAGGAGCTCCCGACCTACTACCAGCTCGGATTCACCTGCTCGATCATGACCAGGCACACCGCGACCAACATCGGGCTCGTGGGCGCGCGTCCCCTGTGGTACGAGGCCGCCAACCTCACCATCGACATCGACACCCAGGCCCAGTTCGACTTCGCCGCCCGTCTCTACCGGGTCGCCTCCGAATCCTGACAGCGGTTCACCGGCGCCGCGCGGACGGCGCCAACCCCGTGGGGCGGGCCGGTCCCGCGCGCCCAGAGGGCTCAGCCGGCCCGGACATGTGCGACGACTGTGGAGTGGTGAGGTTCCGGGATGGACACAGACAGCCGGACGCTGGCGGAATCGGTCGCCGAACTGGTCCGGATTCCGAGCGTCAACCCGCTCCACGCCGGACCCCGGGCCGAGGAGCACGGCCCGGTCGGCGAGGGCGCCCTCGCGGCCCGGCTCGCCGAACGCTTCGACGGCTGCGGCGCGGACGAGACCGTCCTGGACGAGGTGCTGCCGGGCCGGCCCAATGTGTACGGGCGCTTCCCCGGACGGTCCGGCCGGCTCGTCGTGGTGGACGTCCACACCGACACCGTCACCGTCGAGAACATGACCGACCCGCCTTTCGACGGACGCATCGAGTCCGGCTCCGTGTGGGGGCGCGGAGCGCTGGACACCAAGGCGACCATGGGCGTGCTGCTCGCGCTGCTCGAAGCGTGGCACCGCGACGGGCTGCGCCCCGACCCGACCCTCCTGCTCGTCGGTTCGATCAGCGAGGAGGTCGGGGGACTGCTCGGCGCGACCCGGTTCAGGCCGTGGGCCGAGCAGCAGGGGCTGCTGATCGACCAGCTGCTGGTGGCGGAACCGACCGGGTTCCGCCCCGTCCACGGTCTGAAGGGCCTCGTCCTCGTCCGGGTGACGGCGCTGGGCACGGCGGCGCATTCGGCGCTGCCGGACTCGGGGGTGAACGCCATCGAGGCGATGGCGCCCGTGATCGACGCCTTCGTCGCCGAGAACGCGCGGCTGCGGGCCCTCCCGGCCGCCACCGAACTGGGCACCGGCACCGTCTCGGTCACCCAGATCTCGGGTGGCACCGGCAGCAATGTGATCCCGGACCGGTGCTCGATCTCCGTGGGCCGCCGGATCGTCCCGGGCGAGGACCCGGACGAGGTCCTGGAGCGGATGGCCGCCGTCGCCCGCGCCGCCTGCCCCATCCCCTGCGAGATCACCTCGCTGCTGCCCACCACGCCGGACGGCCGGGCCGGCTCGCCGGCGTTCTACCAGCGCCCCGACTCCGCCTTCGTCCAGTTCCTGGCCCGGGCCGCCGGCACCGAGCCCGCTGTCGCGCCCTTCGGCGCGAACGTCCTGCGGTACTCGGGCCTGGCCAGGGAGCTGGCCGTCTTCGGCCCGGGCTCCATCGACCACGCCCACCAGGCCACCGAGCGGGTCGCCGTCGCCGATCTGGTGCGCCTCGCCGGCATCCTCGGGTCCTGGCTCTCGCCGGCCTGAGAGCGGACGACCCCGCGCCCACAGGAGCCCCGCCGCACCGGCCGGGCCGACCACCGAGAGGGGAAGAGATGGCGACCGCCACCACCGCGACGGCCGCGGAGACAGTCGAGCGGCTCAAGGAACCGGTCCAGCTCTACAGCCGCGGCTGGATGCTGGCGGACTCCACCGACGCGTACGGAAAGGGGCTGGGCTTCGCGACCGGCGCGCAGTTCTGGGTCGTGGGCCGTGCCGGTGTCCTCGGCAGCTGTCCGGCCGAGGTCGCCGCGGCGGCGATCGCCTTCGAGCCCCTGGAGGAGGTGCGGAAGGCCTGGGACCGGGTTCCGGCGGGGCTGACCCACTACGAGGTCGCGCTCCACTACCGGGATGTCATCACGGCCTGGGGGGAGCGGGTTCTCGCGGCCGTTGACCCCGGAACCCTCCGTACCGTCGACGGGCTGGGGCGCCGGATCGCCGGCGCGGCCCCCGACGCGCTGGGCGCCCTCTTCACCGGCTGGCGGCGGCTCCCGGCTCCCGACGGGCTGCCCGGCCGGGCCGCGCTCACCCTCCATGTGCTGCGCGAACTGCGGGGCGCAGCCCATATCGCCGCGATCCTGGCCTGCCGGCTGACACCGCTCGACGCGATTCTCGCCGCCACCCACGCACCCCCGCGCACCGGCCCCGGATACGCCGAACGCATGGGGCACCGGGGGCCGTTCCGTGATCCCGAGGAGGTGCGGGAGCAGCGCGTCGAGGCCGAGGAACTCACCTCGGCGATCACCGTCCCCTTCTTCTCCCGCCTCACCCCGGCGGAGCTGGCGCTCTTCGGCGACGCCGTCGAGCGGGTCTGTGCCACCGCCCGCGACCGGGCCGCCGGGGGCGCGGCGCCCTAGGTCGTCTCCTTCGGTTCTCGCCGGGCTCGCGAGCCCCGGCACCGCGCCTCGCCGCGCTGTCGTCCGTCGCCGGCGCTCCGCGTGGGCTCCCTCCTCCGCCTCGCGAGCCCCGGCACCGGACCCCGCTCACCGATCCGGCCCGATCCGAAAGAAACTCCCCGGGCCGCGGGTGTGCGCGGGGTCCGGCCCGCGCCGCCCGGGCGGCTACTCCGCCCTGGTCCCGGAGGACTCGCCGCCGGAGGCCGGCGGCGCGTGGGCCGGGGCGGTCGCCCGCTTCCCGGAGGCGGCGGGCCGGCCCGCCGCGCGGGCGTGCACGGCGAAGTAGAGGGCGGCCGCGACCATGGCCAGGGCCGAGATCCAGTACATACCGGTGGCCATCGGCCAGGAGAGCCCGGCGGCCGTCACCAGCGCCATCCCGAGCCAGGTGCCCCCGGACTCCGCGACACCCCAGGCCAGACCGGCCAGACTGTACGCGGTCACGTTCGTCATCCGGCCCTTCACCTCGACGACCTTGGTGTGGTAGATCGGCCCCCACACCAGCTCCGAGAGGGTGAACAGCAGCACGGCGACATACCCCACGACGACCGGCGACCGGACGACCAGGGCGAAGACCACCACGCTCACCGCCATCAGCAGATGGGCACCGGGCACCACCCACAACTCCACCGCCCCGGGCCTGCGCGCCTCCAGCCGCTGGACGAACGAGGTGACCGGCGTCTGGAGGACGATGATCAGCAGCGCGTTGGCCACGAAGAGCAGGGAGACCTGCTGCGGACCCGGCGAGTCGGCGGCGTAGGTGGGCAGGACGTCGAAGACCTGTGCGTACGCCACCCAGGTCAGCATGGTGACCCCGAGGAAGACGAGGAACGGCCGCCGCGTCCGCCCCGCGCCGCCGGCCCCCTCCACGGCCCCGGCGTCCTCCGTGCCGGGCGCGGCCGGGCGCGGGAGCCGCAGCGCGGCGAGGGTGGCGCAGAGGTAGAGCACCACGCCCAGCACCGGCAGAGTGGACGGGAAGTGGGTCAGCAGGACGCCTCCCGCCGCCGAGCCCAGAGCGGCACCCGCGTTCACCGCCAGATTGAGATGGGAGAAGCCGCGCAGCCGCTCCTCCGCGCTGTGGGCCGCCGCGACCAGCGCCTTGAGGGCCGCCGTCGCCGCAGAGAAGGAGAGCCCGAGCAGCGAGGCGAGAACCACCCAGACCGGCAGCGCCCGCCCCTGGTAGGCGACCATCAGCAGCAGGGCCGTCGTGGCGATGACATAGGAGACCAGCACCGAGCGCCGCAGACCGAGCGCGGTGATCAGACGGGAGACCAGCAGCCCTCCGGCCTTGCCGAACAGCAGGCACGCGGCCACCACGGTGCCGCCCTCCACGCCGTCCATGTCCCGGGTCCTGATGAGCCAGAGACCGAGGAAGGGCACCAGGGTGAAGTAGGCCGCCGAGCTGAACCCGCGTACCAGGAGGAACGCGACGACGGTCCTGCGCGGGACGGCGCCGGTGCCCGCCGTCATCCGCTCTCCGCTCCGTCCTCGGAGGTCTCCAGGTAGAAGGCGTCCGAGAGGAGCCGGTGGCGGGCGAGGACCTCCGCCTCGTCACCGGCGGTGTAGAAGACCCGGCCGGTGGCCGACGCGGCGGTGAGATCGGTGGAGACCGTGTCGCCGACGGCCTTCAGCATGCGCACCTCCACCGTGCCCGGGAGCGCGGCGAGTTCCCCGCCGGTGACGAGGCGGGTGATGCGCCCCGGACGGATGGGCAGATTGGCGTTGACCACGATGTCGGGACGCCGCCGCTGGGTGACCTCCGGCGCGCGGCCGAGGGATGTGGCCAGGAACGCCTCGTGCAGATCCACTCCGTACTGGAGCCGCACGGCGTCGACGATGCCCGCGCCCGCCGGGCGGCAGGCCACCTCGCCCACCAGCAGCCCCTCAGAGGTCTTGAACAGCTCCAGATGGGTGACCCCGGAGCGCAGGCCGAGCGCCTGGAGGACCCGGGAGTTCAGCTTGAGCACCGGATCGTGATCGGGGTGCGCGGCCGGGAGGCAGTAGGAGCCGCTGACGTTGTCGAGCTGTCCCAGCGACGGGGCGAAGTACCGGGAGGGGGCGGCGAAGACGACCGCGCCCTCGTGCACGACGGCGTCGCAGTGGTACTCCCCCTCCATCTCGACGAAGCGCTCCACGGCCAGCGGGAACCGGGCGGCGCGCAGTCCGTCCGCGGCGGGCGAGGAGGCGAAGGCGCCGAACTCCTCGGGCGAGCGGAACACCTTCACATTCATGCACCCGCCGCCGAAGGTGGGCTTGACCACGCAGGGCCAGCCGGTGCGCTCGGCCGCGCCGGGCACCTCGGCCACCCCCGCGGCCTGGGCGAACCGGGTGACGGGGAGCCCCGCGTCGGCCAGCCGCCGCTTCATGACGTACTTGTGGGAGAAGGCCAGCGCCGTCTCGAACCCGGTCCCCGGCAGACCGAGCACCGACCGCACGTATCCGCCGGTGGCCTGGCTGAACTCCACGGCGGCGACGACATGGCCGACCGGCTGCCGGCGGTCGAGCTCCAGCACGGCCCGCAGCACCTGGGTGGGGTCCTGGATGTCGCCGATCTCGCGGACGGTCACGCCGGGAGGGAAGGTGTGGCTGTGGCCCTCCTCGGTGACGACCGAGACCCGGTCCAGGAGCGGCGAGTCGAACAGCCGGTCCGCCAGCGCGCGGCGGCGTGAGCAGAGCACAACGGTGTGGGTGGTCATGGGCGTTCCTTGGACTCGGGGAGTGTGCTCCAGGCGGCGAGGGAGGTGTGGACCTCGGCGGCGAGGGCCGCGGCCTCCCTGGCGGGCAGCCCCGCGGTGAGCGCGGCGAGCTGTCGCCCGATCCGGTCGGACGGGCCGCCGTCCGGCCCCGGGGGCGCGGAACCGCCGGAGGTGACCGCCCACAGGGGCCGGACCCGGGCGCCCCGGCGGCACTTGGCGTCGTACGAGGAGGTGCCCAGGTGGAGGCGGGTCAGCCCGCGCTCGTAGCAGTACCGCAGGGGCGCGTACAGCAGCAGTTGCGCGTACTCGTCCGCGCCGGGCAGACGCGGGTAGTCGAATCCGATCAGCCGCAGCGCCAGTTCGTCGCCCGCCTCGTAGCACAGCGAGAAACCGATCAGCCGGCCGCCGTCGTGGACCGCGAACACCACGGCCTCCCGGTCCAGATGCTCGGCCTGCCGTCCGAGGAAGCCGCGCAGCCGCTCGTCCGACATGTCGTGTCCGTATTTGCGCTGCACCTGCCCGAGCAGCGGGGCACCCCGCTCCCAGATGTCGGAGAGGCTCATCCGCCGCACTTCCAGGCCGCTCTCGGCGAACCTGCGGATCTCGCGGCGGGCGTTGGTGCGCCGCTGCTTGGGGGAGAGCGCGCCGACGAAGTCGTCCAGCCCCGCGCCGACGGTCTCCACCGTGCAGTCGGCGCGCAGCAGATGGAGGCCGGGGGCGATGCCCGGGGTGAGGGTCCGGGCCGCGGCGATGACCTCGGTGGCCGCGTCGGTGGGGAGGTTCGGCCACCACCAGCGGCCACCGGCCTCCGGGACGGCCCCGGCGGCTGCGCCCAGCAGCGCCGCCAGCTCCTCCGTCGCACGGCCCGGTCCGGGGACGGCGCTCCGCCCCTGGGGGACGCCGGGCAGCAGCACATCGGAGCGGAAGCCGCGCCTGCCGCCCAGGAGCAGCATGGGCCCGGCGTCCCGGGGCTGCCCCAGGACCCGCGGCGCCCGGTAGTCCTGGTGCCCCTCGTCCGGGTTCCAGTGCGCGACCAGCCCCGCCGAGAGGCAGTCCCCCCGACGGGAGGACAGATAGTGCGGCTCCGCCCCGCCGTCGGCGTCCACGAAGCGGAGCCAGTTGGCGGTGAGGTAGAAGGACCTGGTGGCGGCCAGCCGATCCCAGCCGGCGGCGGACCCGGGGTCGCCGTGCCGCTCGATCGCGGTCATGCGGACCCTCCCGTCACCGTGACGGTTCCCCCGTGCCGGGGGCCCGGTCTCCCGTCCCGGCGACCGGCCCCCGTCGTGCACCGGAGCCGCCCTCCGCGCTCTGACGCAACTCCCATTCCCCCTCCAGCCGAGCCCGCGACCCACCGCAATCTCTTCTCCTCCGTTCTCTTCACGTACAGGAACTCCGCGGGGTTCACCGGCGACCCCATTCATCTTCACGCGTGCTCTCCCGCAGGCCGCGCGGCCAAGGAATCACAGGTTCCCCCTTGCTGCGGAATGGAGAATTCCGATACCGATCGGCGCATCCCCGTCGCGTCGGCCGTGTCACGACGAGTAACCCCGGGCACACGGAAATCAATCGCTTCAACGCAAACAGGAAATTTTGCCCTCTGTGCGGAGAGAACCGAAAGATGGCTCCCTAGTGATCTGTGTCACCTTACATGCCCTTTGACGGTTGGTGAAGGGACATGGCACCTTGTGGAGATATCGACCGCCGGTTGCACAAATCGCTCTGTCTGTAACGGTCTTCGGGACTCCGGCATCAGCGGGCCCGGCGGTAATAGCGATCACGCAATGCCGAACAGTGAACTGTGGTGCACAAGCGAGGGTGCTCTAGGAGACCTGCGTGAAAACAGTGATCGAACCCGTGCAGTCGTCCTTCGTCGCCAAGGTGACGGGATGCGACCTGGCCAGGCCGCTTTCGGATGAGGTCTTCGCCGAAATAGACGCGGCCTTCACCAAGTACGCCGTTCTGTACTTTCCGGACCAGCCGCTCACCGACGACCAGCAGATCGAATTCAGCAAGCGCTTCGGACCGCTGGAGACGGCACCGAACTACGCCGGAAAGGAGTTGCGTCTGCGGAATGAGTTCACGGACATCTCCAACCTCGACCACGCCGGAAACGTCCTTGACCCGGATGACCGGCTGAACCGCTACAACCTGGGCAACCAGATGTGGCACACCGATAGCTCCTTCAAGGCGCGCCGGTCGAAGTGCTCGCTGCTCTCCGCGCGTGAGGTCACGCCGACCGGTGGGGAGACGCAGTACGCGGATATGCGCGCGGCGTACGACGCGCTTCCCGGCGAGCGCAAGAGAGAACTCGCCGGGCTGGTCGCGGAACACAGCATCGCCACCTCCCGGAAGAAGTCCGGATTCCATGACTTCAACGGTGACATCGCCGCACAACTGCCGCCGGTTCCGCAGAGACTCGTCGACTTCTACGCGGCCTCGGGCCGCACCAGCCTCTATCTCGCCTCCCATGCCTCCCATGTGATCGGCTGGCCGGTGGAGAAAGGGGAGGCGCTTCTCGACGAGCTGATCCGGTTCGCGACGCAGGAACGTTTCGTCTATACGCACGACTGGACGGTCGGCGATCTGGTGATGTGGGACAACCGCTGCACCATGCACCGCGGCCGGCCCTACGACCTCGCGCAGCGCCGGGTTCTGCACCGCACCACGGTCTCCGATGTGGAGACGGCTTTCGTGTAACCGGCACCGCCGGAGATGTGAACGACCGCCTCGCCCAGGGGATCGAGAGGCCGGTCCGCATCCGACGAGAAGACACGTCAATATCCGGGGGATGCTCGATCGACCGTGCTCGCGGCACCCCCGGGAAGTCGACAACTGGGGGAATTCAGCTATGACGCGTGCTGCGCGCTTGATCATGGTCGGCTGCGGCCACATGGGATATGCGATGGTCCGAGGGCTTCACGGCAGGTCGCCGTGGGCCGAAATCGTCGTCGTCGAGACCAGTCCCGAGCGGCGCACAACCCTGTCCGAGCGGGACGGACTGACGGTCTCCGCCGATCTGGAGATCGCCGAGGGCGACTTCGTCGTCCTCGCCATCCCGCCGCAGGCCTTCGAGGCATTCGTCAGGAGCCGGCGCCACACATTCACCCCCACGACGCCCGTGCTGTCGGTCATGGCCGGTCTCACCGCCGACTCCATCGCTCGGGACCTGGGCACCTCACAGGTGGTCCGCTCGATTCCCAACACGCCGTCCGAGATATTCGAGGGAATGTCCGTCTACTTCGCGGACACGGCGGTGTCGAAGGAAACGATCGCGCAGGCCGATCTGCTGCTGGGTTCCATCGGAAAGACCCTGCGCGTCGCATCGGAGAAACTGGTCGACGACGCCACGGCGCTCTGCGGAGGAGGACCGGCGTTCGTCAGCTACATCATGGACGCCTTCTGCCGGTTCGCCGTCTCGCGCGGATTCACCCCGGAGGCCGGCCGGGACATGGCGGTCCAGGTGTTCAGCGGAACCGCCGCCCTGGTGGCGGGGAGCGGCAGGCCGCCGATGCAGCTCTGCCGCGAGGTGATGACACCGAACGGCACCACCGAGCGCGGGGTGGATGTCTTCGACCACGTCGGTATGAAACAGCATATCCACGACGCGCTCACCGCGTCGGCGGAGCGTTCGGCGGAGCTGGGCACCGCCCTCAGCGGAGGCAGATGTCCCGGTGACGCCGATGTTTGAGAGAACATACGGCGGCGGTGACGCCGTCGCGCCGCCCCGCGCCGCCGGACCCCGGGGACGCGAGACCTACGATGTGCGCTTCGCCGGCGGACGCCACTTCCGGATGTACGACGACCCCGGAACGTTCCGTGTCAGCCGGGCGGGCATCGCACTCGGCAACCATCTCGTCCGCGGCCTGGACGGCAGCGAGAGCACTGTACGGATTCTTGAGATCGGCACCGGGAGCGGTGCGATCGCCATGCTGCTGCGCGCCATGGGATTCACCTCGGTCGTCGCCACCGATGTCTGCCCGGCGGCGGTCTCCACCGCCCGGCGCAACGAACGCGTGAACTTCGGCGACTCGGTCATCGACTTCCACCAGAGCGATCTCTTTCCGCGCCCCGCGTCCGCGCCCCCGGAGCTCTACGACCTCATCGTCTTCAACCCGCCCGGCTGGCGCACCCCGTCGGACGCCCTCCGGGCGCAACTGGAGAGCAGACAGCCCTCGCTCAACCTGGAGGCGATGTTCTACGGGGACAGTGTCCTGCTGCGATTCCTGCGGCAGCTCCCGGACCATCTGGCGCCCCACGGGCGCGCGATCGTCGGCCTGAACTCCCTGCTCGGCATCGCCAGCATCTTCGCGGCCTCGCAGCCGCCGGACCGTCCGCCGGGCGCCGGCCTCGCACTCCGCTCGCAACTCCTGGAACGTCTGGAATTCCCGCTGCTCTTCTACACCGAGGAGTGGCTGGAGGCCCGCGAGTTACTCTTCGCCGAGTTCCGGCAGGGGCGTCGGGACTACGCGGCGACCTATGTCACCAAGGGCGAGACCATCCACTGGTTCTACGAAATCACGGAGGTCACCGTGGACGCCCTGGGAACGGACCGCCCCCCGCTCCAGCCCCTCCAACCCTCCCGTCCCGTATGAGCGGCCTCAGCGGCCGGCCCTTCCGCCCCACCTACGACGCCGTGGTCGTCGGGCTGGGCATCATGGGAGCGGCGGCGCTCTTCCACCTCAGCCGCCGGGGGGTGCGGGCCCTCGGAGTCGAGGCCCGCGGCCCGATGCACGACCTGGGCTCCTCGCACGGCCAGAGCCGGATCTTCCGCCGCGCCTACTGGGAGGGCGGGCAGTACATCCCGCTCCTCGACCGCTCCTACGACGGCTGGTGGGAGCTGGACGACGCGACCGACGGCACGGTCGCCCTCAGGACCGGCGGTCTCTTCATCGGCCCGTCCGATTCGAAGCTGGTGCACGGCGCCCGGACGACCGCGACCGGGCACGGGATCGCGCACGAGTGTCTGGACCGGGCGGAGATATCCGCCCGCTATCCCGCCTTCCGCCCCGGGCACGGCATGGTCGCCGTCCACGAGCCGGACGCGCTGATGCTCTTCGCCGAACGGGCACGGCTCAGCTATCTCTCACGGGCGGCGTCCGCCGGCGCGCACCTCGTCCACGGCCGGGCCGTTCGCTCGCTGGAATCCGGGAGCGGCGGCGCTGTCACGGTCACCGGTGACGGATGGCGGGTGAGCTCCGGCGCGGTCGTGCTCACCGCAGGGGGCTGGATCAGCGGGTTCCTGCCCGAGGAGACCGGCGCCCTGCTCACCCCGATGCGGATACCCGTCTACGAGTTCGACGTGGCGGAATCCGCCGAGCGCGACCACCTTCCCGGCAGGTTTCCCGTCTTCCTCCACGAGGACGCCGGAGGGACCCTCGTCTACGGGCTCCCCAAGTGGCGCTCCCCCGAGGGCGGCCTGCGGGTGGGCTTCCACAACCGCCAGCTCTCGCCGCTCGACATCGACGGCGCCAGACGCCCTCCCACCGACACGGAGCGCCTGGAGCTGTGGCACGCCGTCAAGGAGCTGCTGCCCGGCATCCGGAGCACCGGGCGCGGCACCTCCTGTGTGTACACCATGTCCAGGGACGAGAGCTTCCTCATCGGACGGTCCCGGGAACGGGAGGGCGTCGTCTACGCGAGTGCCTGCTCCGGCCACGGTTTCAAGTTCGCGCCGGGCATCGGCGAGATCCTCGTGGAACTCGCGCTCGACGGCCGCTCGTCGATGGACATCTCGGCCTTCGACCCCGAACGCCTGCGCTGACCCGCGAATCCGATCCCGGACCCGCCCGGACCCGCCTCCGGGCGGGGCCGGCCGGGTCCGTCACGCGGCCCGCGGTACGGAGGGCTCCGCGACCGGGTGCAGCGCGGCGTACTCCAGCGGCGCGGACGGGTCGATGGAGACAGTGAGCCGGGCGGGGTCGGCGTCCGCGCGCACCAGCAGGTCGCCGACCGCGGCGATCATCGCGCCGTTGTCGGTGCACAGCGACAGCGGCGGCACCCGCAGCTCCACCCCGGCGGCGGCGCACCGCTCCTCCGCGAGCGCCCGCACCCGGGAGTTCGCCGCCACCCCGCCCACCACGACCAGGGTCCGCACGCCGTACGCCCGGCAGGCGGCCAGCGCCTTGCGGGTGAGCACATCCGCGACCGCCTCCTGGAGGGAGGCCGCGCCGTCGGCCAGCGGCAGCTCCTCGCCCCGGACGCGCCGCTCCTCGGCCCAGCGCGCCGCGGCCGTCTTCAGGCCGGAGAACGAGAAGGCGTACGGATCGTCCTTCGCGCCGGTCAGCGGGCGGGGGAAGGCCACCGCGCACGGATCGCCGCCCCGGGCCGCCCGGTCGATCGCCGGACCTCCCGGATAGGGCAGACCGAAGACCCGGGCCACCTTGTCGAAACACTCCCCGGCGGCGTCGTCGACGGTGTCGCCCAGATGGAGGATGGGGTCGCGGACGAGATCGCGCACCAGCAGCAGCGAGGTGTGGCCGCCGGAGACGATCAGCACCACGCACGGGTCGGGCAGCGGGCCGTGCTCCAGGGTGTCCGCCGCGACATGGCCCGCCAGGTGGTGGACCCCGTACAGCGGCACCCCGGCCGTGTAGGCGAGGGTCTTCGCCCCCGCGAGCCCCACCTGGAGGGCTCCCGACAGGCCCGGACCGGTGGTGACGGCGACGGCGTCGAGGTCGGCGACGCGCAGCCCCGCCTGGTCCAGCGCCTCCCGCACGACCGGACGGAAGGCGTGCAGATGGGCCCGCGCGGCGATCTCGGGGACCACGCCGCCGAACCGGGCGTGCTCGTCCATGCTCGACGCCACGGCGTGCGCGAGCAGCCGCCCGTCGGACACGATCCCGGCCCCGGTCTCATCGCACGACGACTCGATACCGAGCACGATCCGGCCTCGCGGCATGGTCTCTCCCTCACGACACGGTCACACTGCACCTTCATTGTAGTTGCACATCATGTGCAATAAGGGCGTACGGCGGCGGGCGCCGCTGGGGACACCTGTACGGGCGGGGGCGCTGTCGATCTGCCAGTGCCGCGCCCGCTCCTCCGGGCGGCCCAGCCGTGCGGACACCCCGCCCGCGCGGCAGCTCCCCGCGCGTACCGGACCCGGTGATCCGCCCGCCGCCGAGGGAGACCACCCGGTCCGCGCCGGCCGGGGTGGCGGGAGGGCGGGCGATGACGATCACGGTGTGCTCCGGGTCGTCGCCGAGGCCGGCGACGGCCCGCGCGAGGCCGGCCTCGTTCTCGGGGCCGGGCGCGGAGGCCGCCGCGTCGACGAGCGTCCGCCGCGCGATCTCGGCGGCGGCGCCACAGGGCGCGATCCCCGCGCCGCCGCGCCCAGGGCCGAGAGGAGCGCGCAGAGCGCGAGGCGGGTCCGGACCGGGGCGAGCGGCCGCGACAGGGCGCCGGTACTCGCGAGTCCGGCCGGCCGGTCCGCGTCCGGCGGGTGGGGCGGTGGTGCGCCGCCGCGCGGGCGTCTGTCGTGTCGGAGGCCATGCCTCCTCTTCCCCCCGGGGGCGGGCGGCGTCGCCGGGACCGCGGCCCCGTTGCTCCCGACACCCGCCGCCACCGGCATCCCGGGGCGCGGCGGGCCCGGTCGCGATCTCCTGTTGAGACGTCGAGGCGACATGATGTCAACTGGCCTCATGAACACTCCTCTTGGTGTCTCGATCGGCCAGGCAGCGGCTCTCTTCGGACTCGCGCCGTCCACCCTGCGATGGTGGGAGTCCCAACGGGTGCTTCCCGAGCCGCCCCGGGTCAACGGTCAACGGATCTACACCGAGACCGGACTCCGCCGCGTCGGCCTGGCCTACCTCTGCTGTGTGGTGGGGGCGATGCCGCTCGAACAGGCCGCCGTCGTGACCGCGGGTGGCAGGGAACAGCACTGGCAGAGCACGGTGCGGGACCAGGCACGGCTGATCGAGGAGAAGATCGGACAGCTGCGGAGCGCGCACGCGTATCTGCTGCACCTGGTGGAGTGCCCCGACGACGACATCGTGGGGCTCTGCCCGGATCTCGATCTCGAACTGGTCGACCACACCCCGCGCGGGCGCGTCGCGACCCATGGCCTCGTCGCCGCGGCGCGGTCGATCCCGCGCCGTGCGGCGGGCCGCCGGCAGCGTGATGAAACGCCGCCGCAGCGTGAGGAAATTCCGGTGCCTCCGCCGCGCTGCGCCGTCTGTGCGGGGCCGGTCGCCCGGGCGGCGCGGGGGCGGCGGCGCACATACTGCTCGCGCGCGTGCCAGCAACGCCGGTACCGGGCGAGCCGGGAGAGCCGCGAGAGCGGTGCCGGGGGTGTCCGCGGGGACGGCGCCCGTCCCCGCCGTCTCCCTGTGGCCGGCCGCCCGCCCGGGACGCGATGATCTCCGGCCTCCCGGCCGCGCCGGGGCCGGCCGGGTCCCGTCCGGTCACGCCCTGGTCTCCGGCCGGTCTCCGCCGTGCGCGGGACAGTTGAAGACCAGGGCATTCCGGAGCGGCGCCGGACCCCTGCCTATGCTCGGGCCAAGGCGGCGCCGGCCAGGCGCGGATGAACTCAGCTCGGCCGTTTCCTGATGTCCCGCATTCGTGAGAAGGGGTCTCTGTGGCACGCTCATCCCTGAGGGAATTCCTGCCCGCGTCGACCGGAACCGCACCGAGTGCCTGCTCGATCGTGCTGGTCGGCCCCTGGTCCGCCGATGCCGCCGCGAGAATCGAGGAGGGCGCGGGGGCGGGTGTCCACCACTGTCCCGATCGCCAGGACCTGCTGGCGACCGTGCACGCCCGGCGGGCGGACTGGATACTGGCCGGGGCGGAACTCGACGACGGGGACATCCAGTACTTCTCCACCCGGGCCAACACGGTCCGCGAGAGCGTCCGGCTGGCGATCCTCGGCCGGGGACAGGACTGGCGGCGGTGCGAGCGCTGGATGCGGCGCGGGTGCCGTGTCTATTTGGACGAGACCGTCACGGGGCAGCGCGCGATCGCCGCGCTGCGGGCCGCGCACACCCTCGGCGTGAATGTGATCGACGGGGTCTTCTCCGAGGCGCTGCGGGCCCGCGCCGCCGGGCCCGCGCCCCATCTCACCCGCCGGGAGAGGGACGTTCTCGATCTGCTGCGGAGAGGGCTGCGCAACAGGGAGATCGCCGGGGCGCTCTTTCTCAGCGAGAACACGGTCGAATACCACATGCGCCATCTCCTCACGAAGTTCAGCGCGCGCAACCGGGTGGAGGTCGTGGAACGGGCCACCGCACTCGGCCTCGCCTGAGTTCCTGAGCGCCTGAGCGCGCCTGAGCGCCTGAGCCGGTCCCGCCCCGAGCCGGCGCTCGCCCTGAGCCGTCGCCCGCCCGGACCGGCCTCCCCCGAAACGGCGTTCCCCGCGGAGACACGGAGACTACGGCTATCCGGGATGTGACCTCGGTACCGCTCCGCATAATCTTCTGCCGTACGCCAAGGAATTCCCGGACGAAAGGACGGAAGAGCCATGGAAGACATCACGTTCGAGATTGTCGAGGAACAGGTGTCCAGCCTGGAGTCGATCGGTGTCGACGAGGGGTGCTCCACCTCGTCCAGCAGCTCCTCGCTCGACATCTCCGAGGTCGAGTTCGAGTAGTCGGACCCGTCTCGCCGAAAGCGCGCCCACCATCCGCCCGTTGGCGGACCGTGGGCGCGCTTCCGTGCTGTTCGCACCCCGGGGCAGCCGGCCGGTGGGGCCGGTGGAGAACCCCCGGAATTCCGTGGTTCCGTACTACGGGAAATCGGTATCGGGAGGCCGGTCGATCGTCGCTAGGTTGGGAGCATGACCCAAGTCGAAGCGGCAGGGGACTCCATTGTCGGAGCGGTCGATGTCGAATGGAGGAAGCTGGGTGAATCACGCTGGGAAATCCTGGCGGGCGCCCGGAAGTTCGTTGTCGAGACAAGCGGCGAGAAGGCGGCCGGCCTCCGTCGCGTGATAGCCGATGTGCTGCCGAAGCTCACCCGCACCGCCGCCCTGCGCGAGCAGCTCTCGGCGGCCGAGATCGAACGGCTGCTGCCCTACGCGGAGAAGCTCACCGCCATGGGCGTACTGCTCCGGCCGAAGGAGCCGATCGGCACGGAGGCGGAGCTGCGCCTCTACTCCTTCATCGCCCGTCGCACCACCGCTCCCGACGCGGTGTACGCGTCCGTCCGCAGGGCCATCGGCCTCACCGGCCCCGCCCGGGTGACCGACGCGCTCGGCGCGGCGCTGCTGCGGCAGGGACTGCGGGTGCGGGCCGGCGACGGCGAGGAGGGCGCCCTGAGCGCGGTCGTATCCCTCGCGGACGAGGCCGGACTGCTGCGGTCCTGCCATGAACTCTGCGCGGCGGGGCGCTCCTTCCTCCCCGTGCTGGTCACCCCGGCGACGATCAGGCTCGGTCCCTGGACGATGCCCGGCGAGTCCGCGTGCCCGCGCTGCTCCGAGCCGTACGACACCACCGTCACGGCACGGGACAGCGGGGTCGCGCGCGACAGCTGGCCCACGCTCCAGTCCGGCTGCCTCGACTGGGCCGCCGGACTCGCCGCACAGCTCACCCTGCGCGCCCTCCTGCCCCAGGGGAGCGAGCACCCATGGGGACGGATCGTCACCCTCGACCCCGCCACCTGCGAGCAGACAACCATGCACGCATGGCGCGACCCCTACTGCGCCTCCTGTGCCGCCACCGGCCCCACCGCCCAGGAATGGCTGGAGTTCTGACCCATGGCCGACCTTCTCGCCCTCCCGGCCGAAGCTGCCGTGACCTCGCTGGGCTACGGCGTCCGCGCCCTGCCCCTTCCGCTGTACGTACGGGCCCACGCCGCCGCGCTCGTCCCCCTCGGGCACGCGGACGAACGTCTCGACCTCGCCGCCGCCGACATTCCGGTGCTCGATGTCGCCGTCGCCGCCGACCGGGCGGGGGCCGCGCTCCTGCTCGTCGCCGCGGCGGCCCGGGCACGGCTCGCACGGGCGGGGGAGCCCGCCGACACGGGAGCCGGGGCCGGCCGCGACGAGGCCCTGGCCCGGGCGGTGACCACCGGGCTCGCGCGCCGCCGGGACCGCGCGGGCGCCGTCGGGGGCACCCCTGTCGAAGGCATCCGTATCGAGGGCTGCGAGCCCGCCCGGACGGCCCTGCGCGGCACCGGCGCCCGTATCGAATGCCATCTGCTGGGGGAAACGGCCTCGGTGCCGGTCATCGGAGCGGTGCTCCGCCTTCCCCGGCTGGCCCGTCCACTGCGCGCCGAGGTCTGCGATCTCGACCCCCGCCGGGGCGTCCGGCGCGCGGTGCGCGCGGTGCTGCGGCTGCTGGCCCTCGCGGAGCTGGCCGCGCTCGCCGGCCCCACGGCCCCCACGGCCCCCACGGCTCCGACGGACCCGGTGCGGGGCTCCGTCCCCCCGGCGGGCGGTGCCGGCCGGACCGGCGGGATCACCGGGCCCGGGGACATCATCGAGACCGGTGTGATCGCCCACGAGGATCTCCCCGAGGGGCCCGCCCCCGGGACGGAAACGGCGCTGCTCCGCTCCGCGCTGGCCCGCCACGGGCTGCGCGCACGGGTCCGGACCCTGAGCCCGGCCGGCGCGGGTGTCACCGTCGTGGCCTGCCGCATCACCCCCGCGCGCGCGGAGACGGCCGAGGAGCCCCGGACCGGCACCGACGCCCCGCCGCCCCCGGGTCTGCGCGCCCCGCGCCAGCTCTCGCTCTCCTACCGGCCCGGCGATGTGCGGCTCAGCCGGATCTTCCACGAGAACTCCAAGATGCGCACCGCCTTCGGCACCCTGCCCGCCGTCGACATCGCTGGCATGGCCCCCGGCGCCCGCCGGCTCATCGGCCGGGCCCACCGGGACTTCCGCGACACCGCCCGCACCTACGACCTCACCGGCACACCCGCGACCGCCACGGCCACCGGGGAGCGGAGCACCGCTCTCGCGCCGCTGGACGAGTGTGTGCGCCGCCGCCGCTCCTGGGCGGCCATGGGCGGCGGCGCGCTGACCCGGGACCAACTGGCCCGGTTGGTGAGTCTCACCTGCGGGACCACGGGCAGCGGGGTCGCGGGGCCCGATGTCCGACTGCCGCTGCGGGCCACCCCGTCGGCGGGCGGGCTCTACTCCTGCGATCTCTTCCTGCTGGTCAACCGGGTCACCGGTATCGAGCCGGGGCTGTACTACGTGCACCCCGGCCGCCAGTGCCTGCAACTCGTCCGCTCCGACCGGACCTGGTCCGAGGTCACGGCGCGGACCGGCTACCGGGACCGGGCGGACCAGGCCGCCGCGATGGTCATCTACACCGGCGCCTTCCGCCGCAATCAGTGGAAGTACCGGGAGCGCGGCTACCGCACCGTCCTGCTCGACTGCGGCCATCTCGCGCAGAGCGTCGTCCTCACGGCCACCGCGCTCGGCCTGGTCGCCCACCCGATGATCGCCTTCATCGATGACTACTTCAACGACCTGGTGGGCGTGGACGGCGTCGACGACGCGGTCCTCTACCTCACCCTGCTGGGCCCTCCCGCGGGCCCCCGTTCCCGCACCGAGGAGACGGTATGACCACCGAGGCGCCCCGCGTGCTCCACCCGCTGGACGACGAGAACGGCTTCATCGAGACGGCCGCCGAGGTGCGCCGGATCAGGGGCACCGGGCTGCTCCGGCTCGCCGGGCGGTCCGCCGCCGCGCCGCCCCCGCCGAGCACCGGACCCGGGAGCCCCGGCGGCGGCGTCCTGGTCCTCGGCCCGGCCGCGCTGACCCGCCAGGCCGGCGCGGTCCTCGCGGAGGTGCCGGGACCGTCCCCCCGGATCGCGGACGAGGACAGCGAACCCGAACCCCTCATCACCCCGGGGGACGGACCGCGTCCCCCGCTGGCCGTCATCGCGACCCTCTCGCTCTTCGACCCCCGGACGGCACGCGCCGCCGAGCACTGCGTCCGCGCGGGCCTGCCGCATCTGGTGTACGGAGCGGCCGGCGCCGATGTGACCTTCACCGGACCGCTGTGGACCCCGGGGCGGACCGTCGCCTGCCATGAGTGCCTGCGCCTGCGGGTCAGCTCCAACTCGCCGCACGGCACGACCTGGCGCGCCTACACCCGCCATCTGGCACGGACCGGGGGACGGCCGTACGAGCACGAGGTGCGGCCCTGGACATCGGCACGGCTCGCGGGTGCCGCCGCCGGCCGGATCGCCGAGTGGGCCGCCGATCCGGCCCGGGCCCGCGACACCGTCCTGTGGCAGGACCCCGGCAGCCCCGACCGGGTCGAACGCCATCTGGCGATCGTGCCCAACTGCCCGGTGTGCGACGGAGGGCCGCCATCGCCCGAGCCGCCGGAATCGCCGGAGCCCCCGGGACCACCGGCTTCCGCTTCCCCTTCCCCTTTCCCTTCCGCCTCCGGTCCCGCGTCCCCGGGCCTGCGGGACGCCGAGGACGACCGTGTCGGCATCGTCCACGCGGCGAGCGTGCGCCGCGCGGAGAGCGGTCCGCCCGTCTATCTCAGCGGCAGCACATCCGCGGATCTCTCCCTGCTGCGTCCCTCCCTGCGGGTCACCCGCAACGGCGGAGCCGGATTCTCCAAGAGCGAGGCGGTCGAGGCGACCCTGGGGGAGTCCCTGGAGCGGTACGCCGCCGGTTTCTACCGGCCCTCCCGGCTGCGGCTGGCCCGCCGCCGCGAACTCGACGTCCCGGCGGTCGCCCCGGACGCGTTCGCGCTCTTCGCCCCGGAGCAGTACGCCCAACCCGGCTTCCCCTTCGTCCCGTTCGACGAGGACACCCCGGTCCGCTGGACGCCCGCGACCGATCTGGCCACCGGCGCCCCCGTCCTCGTACCGGCTTCCCAGGTCCATATGCACTACCGGCGGCTGCCCGGGGAGAGCCCCATCGCCCCCTCCGTCTCCACCGGTCTCGCCGCCGCGCCCACCTACCGGCAGGCGCTGGTGGGCGGCCTCTGCGAGATCATCGAGCGGGACGCGCTGGCGATCTCCTGGCTGCACCGGCTGCCCCCGCGCCCGGTCGCCCCGGAGGTCGTCGCCGCCTCCTCCCGCGTCTCGTATCTGCTGGAGCAGGCCACGGCCTGGCGCGTGCGGTTCCACGACCTCTCCCTGGACCTCGCGCCCTCGTCCGTGGTCGCGGTGATGGAGCACGGCAGCGGTGCCGACCGGGTGATGTCCTTCGGCAGCGCCTGCCGGCTCTCGCCCGTGAAGGCGGTGGAGAAGGCGTTCCTGGAGGCCGCGCAGGGGCTCACCTATGTCCGCCGGCTGCTGCGGCGGTACGAGGACTGGCAGGTCGCGGAGGACTTCTCCGATGTCGACGACTTCAACAAGCACGCCGTTCTCTACACGAAGCACCCGGCCCTGCGCGAACGGGCCGGCTACCTCGTCCACCCCTCGTCGCCGGCGCCCCGCACCCGCCCCGCGCGCCCCCCGTACGACGAGTCCGCCGCGCCCGCCGACCCGCTCGACACCCTGGTCGAGGCGGTGCGCGCCGCCGGGCACTCCGTGTACGCGGTGGATCTGACGACCCCCGACGTCCGCCGGCTCGGTGTGCGCGTCGTACGCGTCCTGGTGCCCGGCCTCCAGCATCTGGCGGGCAGCCACGGCTGCCGGATGCTCGGCGGGCGCCGGCTGCGCGAGGTCGTGGCCCGGCTCGGCCACGACTCCGCGCCGGACAACCCCTATCCGCATCCGCTGCCGTGAGCACCCGCACCCCGTTTGTGGAGGAGCCCGCCATGTCCGCGTCGTTCACCCTCACCCCCGCGATGTCCGTCGTACGGAACACGGACTTCGGCGGCACCGCCGACATCGCCGCCGTCTTCGGCGCGCACACCGAGAGCCGGCAACTGCCCCCGGGAGCGACCCCGCTGGAGTGCGCGATCGCCACCGAGGCGGTCGGCGGCGGGGTACGGCTGACCTTCACCAGCGCGGTGGGCGCCGCGCCGCCCGCCCCGGGCACGGTCGTGGCGCACAAGTTCTTCTTCGTGGACCGCGAGGAGTGCCGGGTCCGGCTGCACGAACTCACCCCCCAGCAGCCCTCCGCCACCACGGAACTGCTGGTCCTGCTCCCCGAGGGGCAGGAGCGGGACTACTGCCACGCCTCGGTCTACGACGCGGAGAACCGGCTGCTCGCCACCCACGCCGTGGTCTTCGACCGGCGCGGCCGGCATGTGCAGTACGCCTTCACCGGGCAGTACGTCTCACCGCTGCGGGTGGACCGGGCCGAGCTGCGACTGGTCCGCGATAACGCCGGGCGCCGGGTGGCCCGCTGGTGCGTCGGTCTCGAAGGGCTGGACGCGCCGGAACCGGTCACCGTGGCCTGGGAGGCGTCCGGGCTGGTGCACACCACCGAGCTGGTCTGCACCCCGGGGCGGCCCCGGGTCCACCACGACATGCCGCTCGACGACAACCCCCGCCTCGCCCCCGGGGACTGGGTGGTCATCGCCACCGACGAGAAGGGGCGGCTGCTCGCCCAGACCCTGGTGGCGCTGACCCCCGCGGAGGCCGCCGCGTGGCCGTCCTGAGCGCGGCCGGGCGCGCATACCCGGCCGGGCCCCGGTCCACCGGCCGGGGCCGCCCCGAAACGATCGGCGTCGAGCGCCCCGGGGCGCGGCTCGCGGCCGTACGGCTCCAGGTGCGGGTGGGCAGCGCCGACGAGGGGCCCGGTGAGCACGGTCTCGCCCATGTGGTGGAGCACCTGGTCGTACGCTCCCTGCCGGCCGGCGGACGGACCGGCCCGGGTGTGCTCGCCGACGCCAGGACGGGCCGCGAGCACACCGCGTACAGTGCCCTGGTCCGCCGCGCCGACGCCCCGGCCGCCCTGGTCACCCTCGCCGCCGCCCTCGGTGAACTGCGGCTGCCGCCCGGGGCGCTCGGCGCGGAACTCGCCGGAATCCGCCAGGAGACCGCCCAGCGGCACGCGGACCCGCGCTGGCGTCTCCAGGAGGCCCTGCTGGGGGCTCTCTGGGCGGGCACCTCCCACGCCCACTCGCCGCTCGGCGACCCCGCCGTGCTCAACGCCCTCACGGAGGAGAGAGTGCGCCGCTTCCACGCACGCTGGTACCACCCGTCGCGCGCCACGGCGGTGGTGGTGGCGGACCGGCCGGGCGAGGTGCTGACCGCCGCCGGCGCGTGGCCCGGCGACCGGGCCGGGCACGGCGCTCCCGCCGACTCGGCGGCCCGGGGCGCGGGACCCGCCGCGCGCGGTGTGCGCCTGGCCCTCCCCGCCGCGCCGCCCGGTCCGAGGCCGTCCCGCCCGCCGTCCCGTCCGGCGGGGCGCCGGACGGTGGGGCTGGCCTTCGTGGCCGGGCCCCGCGACCCGTATCTGCGTGCCTGCCAGGACCTCGCCCGGCGCGCGGTGCGGGCGGAGAGCGGACTCGACGTCCAGGTGGGGGAGTTCGGGGGGTACGCGTGCGTGTGGGCGATGCTCGCCGCGCCGGACGCCGAAGCCGGCACCCTGGCCCTGCGCCGGGCCCTGCTCCGGACCCGGGAGCGGCTGCTCGGCCCGGACGGTGAGCGGCTGCTGCGGGCCGGGGCACTGATACCCGCCCTGCGGGCGGCCGACGCCCCCGACGCCGTCGCGGCCGGCGCGGCCGGGGCGGCCGTGGCCGCTCCCGAGACGGTGCGCGCGGCCGATGCCGCCGCGGTGACCGAGTCGTGGGAGCGGCACATCGGGGAGATCCCGTGAGCGAGGGGCCGGTGGTCGTCGGCGACGCCGGCGGGAGCAGGGTGATCGCGGCCCGGGAGCGGGGGAGCGCGGTGGCCGCCGCGACCCTGGCCGTGCCGCTCACCGACGACCGGCCCGCCGCCGTCGCGGCGCCGCTCCTCGCGGCGTGCTGGGCGCGGGAGGTGGCGCGGGCCGCCCGGCGGGCCGGTGCGGCCGTCCGGGCCGACCCCGTGACCACGCCGGACTGGGCCGGCGTCACGGTGGAGAGCCTGCGCGCCGACCATCCGTGCCTCCGCTCGCTGCCGGAGTGGTTCGCCGGGGCGGCGCGGGTGCCGGAGTCCGGGTACGAGGAGGTGCGGGCCGCGTGCCTGGCCCGCCTCGCGGCGGAGGACCAGCGGTCGGACGGGGTGCGGCGGGCGCTGTTCGGCCCGGCGCACCGGTACGGCATCGGCCACGCCGAGCGCGTCCGGGCGCTCGCCGGCTGCGGACCCGACGAGGCGGCCGTGCTCTCCGGCCGGGTGCTGGGGGCGGCGCCACCCGTGCTCGCGCTCTCCCACGCCGACCCGGCGGACCTGCCGGGGCTGCTCACGGCCCTCTCCACCGGGCGGCGGCCGGTGGCCCGCCCCGCCCCCGGGCCTGCGCGCGTGCCGGGCCCCGTGACGGTCTCGGTCCCGGCGGGCACCGGCCTCGTCCACCAGCTCCGCGCCACCCCCGGGGTGGGCCTGGGCAGCCCCGACAAGGCGGCGGTGCATCTGGCGTGGGCGCTGCTGGGCGGCCGTGACGGGCTGCTCGACCGGGAGTTGCGCGGTGAGCGTGCCCTCACGTACTCGCTGGCGGCCTTCAGCCGGGAGTTCGCGGCCGGGGGGTACGGGCTGACGGTCGCCACCTGCGCGGAAGGGGCGCGGGAGGAGGTGGCGGCGCGGACTGTGGCGGTGATCGGGGGGCTGGGGCGCGGGGAGTTCGCCGGGGGGCTTCTCGCGGCCGCGAGGGAGCGGCTGATGGTTCGGTACCTCGGGGCGGAGCACCGTGCCCGGGGGTGCACGGAGCGGCTCTGCGGGTACGCGGTGGCAGGGCTGGACCCGGAGGAGAGCGCGCGCTATCCGAGCGCGCTGCTGCGGGTGACGCGCCGCGAGGTGTGCGGGGTGGTCCGGCACTACCTCCGCCCGACTGCCGACGGGGAGGCGCCCACCCCCGCCACCACATGAGCCCGCACCCGCCCCCGGTGCGGCCGGCCCTGCCCGGGCTGGGGGAGTTTGAGGACGGAACCCGCACCACAGGGTGCCGCACCCTGCAACCACCAGCCCGTCTGGGGGCACCTCCCAGAGGCAGCTCTGGGGGAGTTTGAGGACGGACCCCGCGTCACGGACGGCCGCACCGTGCAAGATGCAGCCCGTCTGGGGGCACCTTCCAGAGGGAGCTCTGGGGGAGTTTGAGGATGGAACCCGCACCACAGGGTGCCGCACCCTGCGACCACCAGCCCGTCCGGCGCTTGAGGACGGACCCCGCGCCACAGGACACCTGCACAATCCCAGCCCGCCCGGCAAACCCAGCCGGTCTGGGGGTACCTCCCGGAGGCAGCTCTGGGGGAGTTTGAGGACGGCCCCTGTGCCACAGGACCGCGCACAGTGCGGGCCACGGTCGGGGGCCTGCCCCCGAACCCCCGCTCCTCAATCGCCGGAGGGGCTGGGTTTGCTCAGGTCGCCGGAGGGGCTGGGTTCTTGTGCCTTGGCCCGGCGGTGGGGCTGGGTTCTTGTGCCTTGGCCCGGCGGTGGGGCTGGCTCTCGTGCCTCGGCCCGCCAGCCGGGCCGGAGGTTCTGCCTCGGCCCGCCAGCCGGGTCGGAGGTTCTGCCTCGGCCCGTCCGGTGGAGGAACCCGACCTGCCCGGAGGCACCCCTCCCCGAGGCAGCTCCGGCCCCGCGCGCCGCGGGACCGACCCGCCCCGGGGCTCACGGTCTGCGGGTGCGGAAGGTGCGGCGCAGATCGCTCACCCACGCGTCCGGGATCTCCCACGGAATGAAGTGACCACCCCGCTCATGCGCGTTGACATTCACATGACGGAAGTACTCGCCCTGCGGGCCACCCCGGAACCCCCGGACCCGCTCCGCGGCACCACGCACCCCGGGCGGATTCTCGTACGTCACCAGCGTCACCCCCACGGGCGCCTCCACCACCGGCGTGCGGTCGTGGGCGGGGACCCACGGGTAGCGGTTGGCGTTGGCGTAGTACCGCATCGATGTGGCGATGGAATTGTTCACCCAGTAGATCGTGGCGTGGGTCAGCAGATCGTCCCTGGTGAAGACGGACTCGACATCCCCGCCGTTGTCGCTCCAGCCGTTCCAGCGTTCCAGCAGCCACGCGAGCAGCCCGGCGGGTGAGTCGCTCAGCCCGTGGGCCAGCGTGGCACCGTCCAGCATGTGCACCGCGAGGTGCGACGCCCAGCGGTGGTCCAGTTCGACGACGCGCGCGCGGACATCGGCGGGCTGGTCGTCGGTGAGAGGGCGATGGCGGGCGAAGTCCCAGGCGCGGGGGCCGGAGAAGAAGTCGAGCGGCAGTCCGGAGCCGATGTGGATGCCGTACAGCTCGTCCGCGTACTTGTGGCCGAGCTGCCCCGCCACGATCCCGCCGATGTCGCAGCCCCCGGCGGCGTACTTCTCGTACCCCAGGGTCTCGGTCATCAGGGTGTGCCAGAGGTCGGCGACCTTCCAGAAGTTGACGTCGGGGAAGCCGGTGAGCGGGCCGGGGAAGCCGAAGCCGGGCAGTGACGGCACGATGACGTCGAACGCGTCGGCGGGGTCGCCGCCGTGCGCGGCCGGGTCGGCGAGCGGGTCGATCACCTTCGACCAGTGCCAGAACGTCCACGGCCAGCCGTGGGTGAGGATCAGCGGAACCGGGCGGGGGCCCCGGCCCGCCCTCCGCAGGAAGTGGACCGGGACACCGGAGACGTCCACCCGGTAGTGCTCATAGGCATTGATGGCGGTCTCGGCGGCGCGCCAGTCGTAGCCGTCCCGCCAGTGGGCGACCAGTTCACGGAGATAGCTCTCCGGGACACCGTAGGACCAGTCCTCGTTCCCCTCGTCCAGCGCCGGCCGGGTCGAGGCGAGACGGACGCGCAGGTCGTCGAGGACCTCGTCCGGCACATGGATCGGGGTGGGCTCCAGAGGGAAGGGGCGTGCGGTGGTCATGGCGTGGTCCTCACCGGGTCGGGGGAACGCTGTCGTCGGGCCGGTTGCCCAGGGTGCCAGCCGACGACGCGCTCCGCGTACCGGTTTACGCCGCGGGCGCGTCCCGCCGGGAGAGGAGGACCACCGCGAGGGCGGCCGCGAGACCGCAGGCGACCAGGGTGGTGGCGGGGACACCCGCCGCTTTCGCGGTGGCGCCCGCCAGCAGTGGCGCGGCCGCGAGTCCGCCGGTGTAGGCGAGGTTGTAGAGGGCGTACGCGGCCCCGTACGCGGCCGGCCTGGTGTGCTCGGCGAGCGCTCCGATGAGGACCAGGGTGGGCGCGAGGACGAGTTGCGCCCCGAAGCCCACCACGACCAGGCCGGTGACGGACCACCCCGTCGAGTCGCGCCCGGCGAGGAGGAAACCGAGGGCGGCGACGAGCGCCCCGCAGGCGGCTATGCGGTGCGCACCGGCCCTGTCCGTGAGCATCCCCGCCACCGGGGCGGCCAGGCTGCCGCCCAGTGCCGCGGCGGCGAAGACCAGACCGATGCCGGTGGTGCCGAGACCGAGACCGTCCAGATGCAGCGGCAGCACCGGCTCGGGGAAGGCGATCGCCCCCGCGCCGAGGGCGGTCAGCGCGATCAGCAGGGCGACCCGGGGCCCCCGGACCACCACCCGGTAGGGGGTGCGCACATCGAGCGCGGGGGTCTCCTTGATGAGGACGAGGCGCGCCACGGCGTCCCCGGCGGCGAGCGCCGCGATGACGAGGAACGGGGCGCGCGGGCCCCAGGCGTCGCTGAGCACTCCGCTGACGGCGGGGCCGAGCAGCACTCCCGCGCCGATGGCCGAGAGCGCGATCCCCATGACCCGGCCGCGCCGTTCGGGTGCGTGGGTGGCCGCGATCAGAGCCAGCCCGGATGTCCAGGAGGCGGCCGCCGCGATCCCCTGCGCGGCGCGGGCCAGGAGGAGCAGGGCCAGTCCCGCCGCGCCCTCGCTGTCCACCGCCGCGGCGAACAGCACGGTGGCCGCGGCGAGTCCGGACAGCCCGGCGAGCATCGGCGCCCGGGGGCCGCGCCGGTCGACCCAGACCCCGACGAAGGGGGTGGCCGCGAGCAGCGCTAAGGCGTAGACGGCGAAGAGCAGCCCGGCGACGAGCGGCGAGCCGCCGACGGCGGGGAGGTCGGGCAGCAGCGGGACGATGCTGCCGTACAGGAACATGTCGACGCCGAGCGCCAGCGCGGTGACGGCGACTGCGGCACCGGGACGGGTGCCCGTGCGGGTCTCGGTCATGGCAGGAGTCCTCTGACGAAGGGGGCGACACCGGAGGCGTCGTCCGGTGGGAGGAGGGCCGGGTCGGCGGCGGCGAGCAGGGCCGTGCCGCACAGCCAGGCCAGCACGTCGGCGGCCGCTCCGGCCGGTGGGACCGCCGGGGCCGGCCGGGGGTCCGCGTCCGCGAAGAAGGCTTCGAGTTCGCGCCGCCACTCGCCCAGCGCGGACGCCTTCGCGGCCCGCCCCCCGGGCAGGGCCGCCGCGTCGGGCGGACCGTCCAGTGTCAGGGTCAGCAGGGCGCGGAACCGGGCGTCGTGGCGCAGCAGCCGCAGCCAGGTGGTGAGGAAGCCGCGCAGACGCTCGTCGTGCGGCGCGTCGGAGGCGAGGACGGACCACACCGGGTCGCTCACGGCCGCCCAGGTGTGGGTCATGACGGCGGTGTGGAGATCGGTCTTGTCCCGGAAGTGGTGGTAGAGCGCGCCGCGCGTCAGCCCGGCCCGCTGGGCCACATCGGCCAGTCGCGCCGACGCGATCCCCTGCTCGGCGAAGAGGAAGAGGGCCGCTTCCATCAGGGAGGCCCGGGTCTGAGCGGCTTCTTCCGCGGTTCTGCGCACCCGGGCAGCATACATGCGTGTACGTATGTATGTCCCCCGGACCGGACAGCCCGGGCCCCCACAGCCCGGGCCCCCGCCGCGAGACCTCACGTCCCGAACCCCGCCTCGTCCCGGTCCGCGTCCTCGCTCGCGTCAGCGTCAGCGTCAGCGTCCGCGCTCCGTCCCCACGCGCGCACCACCCGGTCCAGCCGCACCAGCGGAACCGGCGGGGTCTCCGCCAGCGCCAGATACTCCGTCGCGCACCCGCCGTCGCGCGCCTCCGGCAGCGGCCCCGCCATCCCCCGCGAGGACAGCGCCCGCCGGGCCAGTTCCCCGGCCCCGAGGCCGGTGGCGGTCTCCAGGAGGAGGGCCCGGTCCCGCAGATGGCCCGACACCTCCGGCTCCCCGTCGACCCGTCTCAGCCACTCCACGACCAGGGTGTGCGCCACCGCGCGGTCCCGGGCCGGCCACCCCGTCCGGGCCACCTGGCACTCCAGGGTGTCGCGGAAGCCGTAACGATGGCCGAACGCCTCGCCGCCACCGGCCCGGACCAGCACCCGCCGGCCGACCAGCTCCTCCAGCAGACCCGTCGCCTCCGCCTCGTCCAGCCCGCAGGCCGCCGCCACCGCCCCGGGCCACGCGGCCTCACCGATGACGGCCACCGTCTCCGCCGTCCGCCGCAGCACCCCGGGAAGCGCGGCCGGACCCACCCGGGCCCGGTGGCGCAGCCCGGCGGGGAGGACGACACCCCCGGCGGTGCCGCGCCGCCGGGCGCCGCCCGCCGTCACCAGCTCCGTGTACGCCTCCACCACCCGGGGGTTGCCGTCCGCCACCTCCGCGAGCAGCCGCGCGAACCGCCCCGTGAGCGGATGCCCCCCGCTCCGCTCCGCCACATACCGCGCGACCGTCGCCGCGTCCCAGGGCCGGAGCGCGAACACCCGGCACACCCCCGGCAGCCGCCAGCCCGGTCTCCGGTCCAGCAGGCCCGGGCGCGCGGCGGCGACCACCACCGGGGAACCGCCCTCCCCGGCGCAGCGCTCGACCAGATCGAGCACCGCGTCCTCGGCGAGGTCGAGATCGTCGACGAGCACCAGCACCCGACGGCCCGGTGAGCGCACCGACATCACCAGCGGCCACCAGGCGGCCAGGATCTCCGCCGGAGCGAAGAGTCCCCCCTCCGGGCCCGCCCCGCCCACCAGCGGACCCAGCCGGGACAGAATCCGGTCGGGGTCGTCGAGGCCGCCGGGGCCGGCCCGGCGGACCGTTCCGACGAGCCTGCCGAAGGCCACCGCGTCGGAGTCCCCCTCCGCGATCCCGCAGCACGCGCGCAGCCCGGCGGCGAGCAGCCGCAGCGTGCCGCCGTCCACGGCGGCCACCGGGGCCCGCACCACCAGGGGAGGCCGGCCACGGCGCCACGGCGCCCGCTCCACCTCGCTCAGCAGCCGGCTCTTGCCGAGCCCCGCCTCCCCGGTCACCAGCACCAGCCGGCCCGGCGGTTCGTCCCCGCCCTCCGCCAGCAGCTCCCGGAGCGACTCGGCCTGCCGCTCCGGAACACCGGGGGTGACGACCGCGCCCACCGGCGCCGGCCGGGCGCGCGCACCCCGGGCGGCCCAGACCCGGGGCTCCCGGCCGGCGGGCCGGAACTCCAGCCGCTCCGCCGTTCTGCGCCGGGTCTCCTCCGTCACCCACACCTCCCGGTCGCCGGCCCGGAGCACCAGCTCCTGGGCCTCGTCCACCGCGCGGCCGGTCACCGAGAGCGGCGCGCCGACCCGCGCGGGACAGTCGATCGCCACCTCCCCGGTCGCCACGGCCACCCCGACCGCCACCGGCGGAGCGTCCCAGTGGTCACCCGAGAAGTGATGGCGCAGGGAGAGCGCGGCCGAGACGGCGCGCCACGCGTGGTCCCGGTCATGAGGACCCGTATCGGCGAACACCAGCAGCCAGAAGGCCCCGACCCGGGCCGCCACCCCGCCGCCGAAGCGCCCGGCCTCCGCCCGCACCCGGCGGCCCACCTCGTCCGGCGCGCTCTCCCCGCCCGAAACGTCCCAGCCGCCCGAAACATCAGAACCGTCCCAGCCGTCCGCACCATCCGAGCCGCCCCCGCCCGGCCCCGGGCGCCGGGCCGTCGCCCGGAGCAGCACCACCGTCACCTCGCCGCGGACCTCCGCCGGACGGGCCGGAGGGACCGTCCGAAGAACCGGATGCTCCCGCTCCGGGCCGGACGCGGACACCGGCGGAAGCAGGGGCCGCCGGACGGAGCCCCCGTCGAGCACCACCGACTCGTGCGAGGGACGCAGCAGCCCCGGATCGTGCGAGAGGACCGCCCGGTACAGCTCCCGCACCTCGCGCCCCGGCTCCAGCCCCAGCTCCCGGTCGAGGAAGGCGACGAACTCCTCGTACGCGGCCAGCGCCTCGCTCTGCCGCCCGCAGCGGTAGAGCGCCGTCAGCAGATGCGCCAGGAGCCGCTCCCGGTGCCGCGCCCCGCGCACCGTCCGCTGAATCCCCGGCAGTACGCGATGGTGGTGCCCGAGCCGCAACTCGGCGTCGAAGCAGTCCTCCAGAACATCG
Organism: Streptomyces sp. NPDC001985; assembly: GCF_040296845.1. Classification (NCBI taxonomy): domain Bacteria; kingdom Bacillati; phylum Actinomycetota; class Actinomycetes; order Kitasatosporales; family Streptomycetaceae; genus Streptomyces; species Streptomyces sp. NPDC001985. The sequence continues at coordinate 12,841 of NZ_JBEOYB010000057.1, read as the reverse complement.
AGCCGGGCCTCCTCCAGCGCCCGCAGCTCCGGCCAGGAGACCCCCGCCTCCACCAGATCGGACAGGGCCGGGCCACGCCACAGCGCGAGCGCCTCCCGCCACAGACCGGACGCCGCGGACAGCAGCCCGTCCGCGCTCCGGGCCCGCCCCCGGGCGGCCAGCTCCTGGAAACGCAGCAGATCGACCTCGTACGGCTCGGCCCGCAGCATGTACCCGGGCGCCCGGGTGAGCAGCCGGGGGCCCGGCCCCTCCGGCCCCTCCTGCCCCTCCGCGAGTGCCGTCCGCAGACGCCAGACCGCGTTCTGCACCGACTTGCGCGCCGACGGCGGCGCGGAGTCCCCCCAGAGCGCGGTGATCAGTCTGCTGGCCGGGACGACCTGATTGCTGTGCAGCAGCAGACAGCCGAGGGCCGCCCGCCGCCGGGGGCCGCCCAGCGGAAGGACATCGGAGCCCCGGGTGACCTCCAGCGGCCCCAGCAGACGCAGCCGGACCGAGGGGGAGGCGCGCGTCCCCGGTTCCGGATCAGGGCGGTTCATGCGACTCCCCCGGATCGTGGCACTTCGCCGCTCACGGACGCGCGGGCTCCACCGGGCGGTGGAAGGGCAGATAGGGGCCGAGCAGCGCCGGGTCGTGACGGAGCACCGCCCGCTGGAGCCCGCGCAGCTCCGGGCAGGGCTCGCCACCGCCGCTCCGGACGAGCGCGTCCCGCGAACGCCGGTACACCCGCGTCGCGTCGACATGCCGGCCCACCCGGTACAGCGCGAGCATCAGCGGCCCGGTCAGCCGGGCGCGGCGCGGCTGCTCCTCGGCCGCGACCGTCAGCTCACGGACCACCTCGTGGTTGCGGCCCAGGGCGAGATCGGCGGTGACCCGCCCGTACAGCGCGGCCCACCGCTCCTCGCGCACCGCCTCCGGCTCGGGCCACCACGCGCACTCGGCGCCCAGATCCGCCAGCACGTCACCGCGCCACAGGCCCAGCGCGCGCCGCAGCGTGGTCGCCGCCGACGCCCACTCCCCATGGGCGAGTTCACGCCGGCCCCGGGCCGCCTCCCGCCGGAACCGGAGCAGGTCGACCCGGTCGTACGGCACCGTCAGCCGGTATCCGCCGTCCCCGTCCCCGGCCCCGGGGGAGGGCGCCGACACCGCGAGACCCCGCCCGGACGGCAGCGCGTCCCGCAGCGCCGACACCGCGCCGTGCACCATCCTCCCGGCCGTGGCCGGTTCCTCGGCAGGCCAGAGGGCTCCGGTCAGCGAGGCCGGGGAGACGTCCTCATTGGCGTGCAGCAGCAGAAAGCCGAGCACGGTGCGGACCCGCCGGCTGCCCAGCGGCGCGGACCGGCCGCCCGCCACGACCTCCAGCGGGCCCAGCACCCTCAGCTCCGGCTCCGCGCCCGGACGCGACCGCACCCCGCCGGCCGGGGCGTGGCGCCGGTCCCGAGGGCGCGCCGCCCGGAGCGCGGAGCCGCTCCCCCGGACGGTACGGGCGGTACGGGCCGTCTCCGTCGCGCTCACGCGGGCTCCGCTCCCCGCCTCACGGCTCCACCACGATCTTGCGCCCCCGCCCGGCCCGGAAGTCCCCGATGGCCTCGGGGTACCGGTCCAGGGGGAGCCGGTCGCTGATGAAGACGGCCGGGTCCAGGACGCCGGCCGCGAAGAGCGCGGCGGCCCGCTCGTAACTGTGCAGCACGGCCATGGAACCCGTGATGGTGATCTCCTGGTTGTAGATGCGGTACGGCTCGATGACCGCGGTCGTCGCGTAGTCGGCGACCCCGAACTGGAGGAAGGTGCCGCCCTTGGCGACGCGGCCCAGGCCGTCCTGGATGGCGGACGCGCTCCCGGTGGCGTCGATGACGATGTCCCACCCCCGCCGGTCCAGTTCGCCGGCGTGCGCCCCGGCCCCCGACACCCCCAGCTCCCGCGCGGTGGCGAGCCGCGCGGGATTGATGTCGAGGACGTCGACACGGGCGGCTCCGGTGCGCTTGGCCAGCTCCAGCATCATCAGACCCATCGTCCCCGAGCCGTAGATGAGGACCTCCGCGCCGAGGGTGCCGTTCAGCACGTCGTACCCCCGGATCGCGCAGGAGAGCGGTTCGATGAGCGGGGCGTCGCGCGGATCGATGTGCTCCGGCAGCCGGACGCAGTTGGCCACCGGGGCGAGGGCGTACTCGGCCGCGCCCCCGGCCACGGTCACCCCGATCGCCGCCCACCGGTCGCACAGATTGCCCCGCCCGGCCCGGCAGTAGCGGCACTCGTGGCAGGAGAGGGAGGGGTCGACCGCCACCTGGTCGCCCGGGGCCAGCTCGGAGACCTCCCTGCCGACGCCCACCACCTCGCCCGCGAACTCGTGCCCGGGAACGATGGGCAGCGTGGGGGCGAACTCGCCCTGGAGGATGTGCAGATCGGTGCCGCACAGCCCGCAGGCCGCGACCCGCACCACCACCTCGCGCGGCCCCGGCACCGGATCGGGGACGGTGGTGAGGGAGATGGTGCCGGGCGCCTCGATGACCGCAGCCCTCATTTGACCGCTCCTAGGGAAAGGCCCTGGACGAGTCTGTCCTGGGCGGCGAAGCCGGCGGCGAGCACCGGCAGGGACACGACGACCGAGGCGGCGCACAGCTGGGCCAGGAAGAGACCCTGGCTGGTGACGAAACCGGTCAGGAACACCGGGGCGGTCTGGGCGGTCACCGAGGTGAGCACCCGTGCGAAGAGCAGCTCGTTCCAGCTGAAGATGAAGCAGATCAGCGCGGTGGCCGCGATACCGGGGCCGGCGATCGGCGCCACGACACGGACGAGGACGGCCGGCACCCCGGCCCCGTCCACCCGGGCGGCCTCGATGACCGCGACCGGCACATCCGCCAGGAAGGACTGGAGCATCCAGACCGCGATCGGCAGATTCATCGAGGTGTAGAGGATGACCAGCAGCCAGATGTTGTCCAGCATCCCGGTGTCCCGGGCGAGGAGATAGACCGGCAGCAGCCCCGCCACCACCGGCAGCATCTTGGTGGAGAGGAAGAAGAACAGGACATCCGTCCACCGGCGCACCGGCCGCACCGAGAGCGCGTAGGCGGCGGGCAGCGCCAGCACCAGGACGAGCAGGGTGGCTCCGAGGCTCGCCGTGACCGAATTGATCAGTGGCGGCCAGGGGGTCGCGCCGCCGCCGTCGAAGAACGCGCGGTAGCCGTCCAGGGTCAGCGGCGCGCCGAGCGCCGGCGGGACGGCCGCCGCGTCGGTCTCGGAGCGCAGCGAGGTGAGCGCCATCCACAGCGCCGGCAGACAGAAGGTGATCCCGGCCCCCCAGGCCAGCAGGGTGAGCGCGGCGCCGCGCCGTCCTCTGCGGCGCGCGGCCCCGGACCGGGCCCGGGAGTCCGGGCGCGGGGCGGGTGCGGCGGCGGTCATGAGCGGATCACCCCTTCGCGGCGGCGTCGTGGAGCAGGGAGGAGACCACCCGCAGGGCGAAGGTCGCGATCACGATCGTGCCGATCACGACCACGACGCCCGCGGCCGAGGCCACTCCGTACTCATGGGCCTGGTAGAACGTCTGGTAGACGGTGTACGGGAGGTTGGCGGTGCCCAGCCCTCCGGAGGTGAGGGTGAAGACCGCGTCGAAGTTCTGCACGATGTGGATCGAGCCGAGCAGCACGCCGAGTTCGAGATAGCGCCGCAGATGCGGCAGGGTCAGATGGCGGAAGAGCTGCCAGGCGTTCGCCCCGTCGAGCCGGGCCGCCTCCATCGCGTCGGCGGGCCGGCTCTGCAGCCCGGCGAGCAGGATCAGCATCATGAAGGGCGTCCACTGCCAGACCAGCGACGCCTCCACCGCGATCAGCGGCATGGCGGAGATCCAGTCGGCGCGCGCCGGGGTGTCGTCGCCGAAGAGCCCGGTGAACCATGTCCACGCGCCGTTGAACAGCCCGTACTCCGGGTTGTAGAGGGCGTGTTTCCACAGCAGCGCGGCGGAGACGGGGACGAGGAGGAAGGGGGTGATGAACAGGGTCCGCACCAGCCCCCGGCCCCGGAAGGCGCGGTTCAGCAGCAGCGCGAACAGCAGGCCGAGAACCACACTGGCCACCACCACCGTCGCGGTGAGCAGGGCCGTGGTGAGGACCGACTCCCGAAGGGCGGGATCGCGGGCGACGGCGGCGTAGTTGGTGAACCAGGCGAAGCGCCGGTCGTCGGGGGCCAGCGCGTTCCAGTCGAAGAGCGAGATCACCAGGGTCGCCACGAAGGGCAGTTGGGTGACCGCGACCAGGAAGACGAGGGCGGGCAGCAGGGGCGCCCGGGTGGCCCACACGCGCGGGCGGCCCGCCCGGGGACGGACGGCCGACGGCGCGCGGGGGGCCGAGCGCGCGGGAGTGGCCGGCGGGGCGCTCACCGCCGGTACCCCTCTGCGACCTTCTCCGCCAGTTCCTGCGAGGTCCGCAGCGCCTCGCCGACGGACTGACGGCCCGCGATGGCGGCGCTGATCTCCCGCGACACCCGGGTGCCGAGATCGGTGAACTCCGGGATGCCGACGAACTGCACGCCGGGGGCGGGGCGCGGCTGCGTGCCCGGATTCCGGGGGTCGGCGCTCTCGATGGCGCCGCGGGTGACGGCCGCGAAGGCGGCGGCCTCCCGGAGGTAGGCGGGGTTGCGGTAGGTGGACGCCCGCTTCCCGGCCGGTACGCGGGCCCAGCCCAGCTCCGCGCCGACCAGCTCCTCGTACTCCTTGCCGGCGGCCCAGGAGATGAACCGCCAGGCGCTGCCGGGGTTGGGGGACGCCTTCTGCATGGCCCAGGCCCAGGTGTAGAGCCAGCCGGACGCGTCCGTCCGCTCGACGGGCGCCGGGACGTACCCGATCTTTCCCCGGACCGGTGAGTCCTCGGCCTCCAGGGACCCGGCGGCGGCCGTGGCGTCGTACCACATGGCCGTCCGGCCCTGGATGAGGCTGTTGAGGCACTCCGCGTAGCCGGACTGCGCGGCTCCCGCCTGCCCGTGCTCACGGACCAGACCGACGTAGAACGCGGTCGCCCTGGTGAACTCGGGCGAGGTCAGCCGGGCCCGCCAGTCCTCGTCGAACCAGGTGCCGCCCATCGTGTTGACGACGGTGGTCAGCGGGGCGATCATCTCGCCCCACCCGGGGAGCCCGCGCAGACAGATCCCCTTCATCCCGTCCCGGGCGCCGTCGGCCCGCTCCGCGAGGCCGGCGACCTCACGCCAGGTCGGCTTCCGGGGCATCGTCAGCCCCTTCTCGGCGAAGACGTCCTTGCGGTACATGAGAAACGACGACTCGCCGTAGAAGGGTGCCGCGTAGAGCTTGCCGTCCTCGGCGGTGAGCGAGGTGGTCAGCGGCTGGAGGATGTCCTTCCGGTCGAAGGGCGTGTCCTTGGCGATGTAGTCGTCCAACGGGCGCAGCCACTGGTTCCTCGCGTAGATGGGGACCTCGTAGTTGCTGATGGTGGCGATGTCGTACTGACCGGCCTGGTTGGCGAAGTCCTGGCTGATCTTGTCGCGTACATCGTTCTCCGGCAGGACGGTGAACTCGACCGCGATACCGGTCTCCCGGGTGAAGTGGTCCCGGGTGAGCCGGCGCAACTCCATCATCTGCGGGTTGTTCACCATGAGGACATGGAGGGTGCCCGGCCCCGATGAGCCGCCGCCCGCCCCCGTGTATCCGCATCCGGCGACCAGCAGCACAGCGGCGGCGATGGCTCCGGCGCGCCTCATCACGGATCGTCGCCTCCGAGCGGGCATGACACCTCCTGGGTACGGGTGTGGAGGGGCGGGCGGTCACACGGGCAGGACCCTGGGGCCGAGCAGGGAGTAGCGCCGCACCTCCGTCCGCGGCACATCCGTGTCGGTGACGATGGCCTCCAGATCGCGGACGGCGGCGTAGCGGCAGCGGCGCACCCTGCCGAACGCCGTGTGCGCCGCCACCAGGACGCGGCGCCTCGACCCCCGTACGACCTGGGACCTGACCGCGGCGACCAGCGGGTCGGTCACGGTGAGACCGTGTTCACGGGAGACACCGCCGCCGCCGAGGTACGCGAGGTCGATCACGAACCCGGCGAGCATCCGGGCCGCCTCCCGGTCGGCCGTGGCGAGGGTGGCGGCGCGCACCCGGCCGCCGAGCAGCAGGACCGTGAACCTCTCCGCGTCGCCGAGCGCGTGCGCCGCGGTCAGCGACGGCGTGACGACGGTGAGGGCCCGCTCCCTGGGCAGCGCCCGAGCGATGAGCTGCTGGGTCACGCCCTCGTCGATGAAGACCGTCTCGGCGGGGCCCAGCAACCCGGCCGCCGCCGCCGCGATCCGCGCCCGGGCCGGCGCGTCGGCCGCGGCCCGGGGCGGGAGCGGCCGGGGCGGCTCCGCCCTCCCCACCGGGTGCGCCCCGCCGTGCGTCCGGCGGATCAGCCCCTCGTTCTCCAGCACGGTCAGATCCCGGCGCACGGTCTCCCGGGCGACGGTGAACCGCGCCGCCAGATCCGCGACGGCGACCGCGCCCGCTCCGCGGGTGAGGTGGAGAATCCTCAAACGCCGCTCTTCCGCGTCCACGTGGCCGCTCCCGACATCGCCTGGACAGACTGCCCGTTCGGGCCCTGGACTGTTTCTACCGTCCGGTGACCGGCTGTGACCAGGCGGTTCGTGACAGGAATGATGTCCGTTCGTGCCCGTTTCGTACCAGCCGTAACCGCTGGTCAGACGATCAACGGGAGCGGAGGGGAGGCGTTCGCTTGCCCGAAGGCGCGGTGGGCCGGGCCCGTTCCCTGCCCGTTCGCCGGCGCGGAGCCATCGGTCCGCCGCCGGCCGGCCGGGCTCGTGGCCGGTGCAGCCATCATGGTCAACACCCCGTGGGGGCGGGGAGAATGTGCCCTTCGCGCGACATCCGCCGGAGTGTCGCCCCGGAGAAGAGAGGAGCGCGGACCGTGGACGCCGACAGCCGCCGACAGGAGATCCTCACCGTGGCCCGCCGGGACGGCTCGGTCTCCGTCACCGCGATCGCCCGGGTGCTCACCGTCTCGCCGGAGACGGTACGGAGGGATCTGCGGGCCCTGGAGGCGCTCGGGCTGGTGCGCAGGGTGCAGGGCGGCGCCCATCCGGTGGAGAGCGCCGGGTTCGAGACGACCCTCGCCACGCGCACCCGCCAGTGGGTGCCGCAGAAGACCAGGATCGCGGCGGCCGCCGCCGATCTCCTCGGGGAGGCCGAGACGGTCTTCATCGACGAGGGCTTCACCCCGCAGCTGATCGCCGAGGCACTGCCCGGCGACCGCCCGCTGACCGTCGTCACCGCCTCCCTCGCCACCGCGTCCTGCATGGCCCGCCGGGAGAGCGCGCAGGTGATCCTGCTCGGCGGGCGGGTGCGCGGCGGCACGATGGCCACGGTCGACCACTGGGCGACGGCGATGCTCGCCGAGTGCGTGATCGACCTCGCGTACATCGGCGCGAACGGCATCTCGCGCGAGTACGGCCTCACCACCCCCGATCCGGCGGTCGGCGCGGTGAAGGCCCAGGCCATCAAGTCGGCCCGGCGCCATGTCCTCTTCGGCATCCACACCAAGTTCGGCGCGGTGAGCTTCTGCCGCTTCGCCGAGCCCGCGCAGTTCGAGACCATCGTCACCGACTCCGCGCTCCCGGCGGCGGAGGCCCAGCGCTATGCGCTGCTGGGCCCCCAGGTGCTCCGGGTGTAGGGCGCCCGCCGTCCTTCCGGGCCGGGTGTCAGGACGCCGGGGCCCGGCCGCCCAGCGGCTGGGCCAGCCGTCCCAGCAGGGCGGCGACCAGGGCCGTCTGGGCCGGCACCGTGTCGGGGTAGATGAACTCGCCCTGGGCGTGCGCGCCGTCGCCGACCGCGCCCATGCCGCACAGGACGGGCAGACCGAGGGCGGCGACGAAGTTGGCATCGCTGGCGCCGCCGACGGAGGCGGCGGGCAGCTCCCCGCGGCCCTGCTCACGGGCGACCTCACGGGCCAGGGCGAGCAGCGGGGCGGAGGCGGCTCCGAGGGTCATCGGCGGCCGGTTCCAGGCGTGTTCGATCTCGATGCGGACGCGGGGGTCGCTGACCCTGATCGCGTCCAGCTCCGCGTCGACACGGCTCTGTTCGTCCTCGCTGCTGATCCGGATGTCGATACTGGCGCCGGCCCGTCCGGCGACCACATTGGTGGCGGAACCGCCCGTGAACAGACCGGTGTTGATCGTGGTGCCCTTGCCGGGGTCGGCGACCCCGGCGGCGGCGATCACGAACTCGGCGAGCGCGGTGATCGCGCTCGCCCCGTCCTGCGGCGCGAGCCCGGCGTGCGCCTCGACACCGACCGCCGTGACCTGGAAGATCCCGGACCCCTTGCGGGCGGTCTTGACCGCGCCGTGGGCGCTGGGCTCCAGGACCAGCGTGGCGTCGGCCCGCCGCGCCAGTTCCTCGATCACCGGCCGCGACGACAGGGAGCCGATCTCCTCGTCGCCGTTGAAGAGGAAGGTGACGGTGGGCACGGGCCCGCCGCTCTCCCGGGCCAGCCTCAGCGCCCAGACTCCCTGGAGCAGTCCGGTCTTCATGTCGAAGATCCCCGGCCCGCTGAGCCTCTCCCGGCCGTCGCCGGCCGGCGACGGCTGCTCCCAGCCGGCGAGGGTGCCGGCCGGCCACACGGTGTCGTAGTGGCCGATGAGCGCGACATGACCGGGACCCGTACCGGTGTAGGTCAGGGCGAGGGTGTCGCCGCACTGGCCGCCGGGGTGGCGCTGTTCGTGGTCGGGCCGGCCGAGCCGGAGGACGGCCAGTTCGCGCAGGAGGTCCAGGCCCGCCGCGAGACCGGGCAGATCGTAACTGCCGGTCTCGTGGCGGACGAGCCGCATAATGTCGGCGACGATCTCCGGCGACACCTCGTGGGCGCGGGCGGTGAGGACGGCTGCGGGCGATGCGGTCATGATCTGCTTTCTCGTACGGGGTCGGGGTGCGGGAGCGCGGGGCTCGGCCGGCGGCGGGAGCGGGTCAGCTGATGCCGAAGGGGATGCCGAGCAGGTACCAGGCCACGAAGAACGCCATCCAGGCGACCCAGACGACGGCGGCGATCGGGATGGTGAAGGAGGCCAGGGTGCCGATCCCGGCGGACTTGCGGTACTGCTGGATGAAGCCCAGCGCCATCACGAAGTACGGGCTCATCGGGGTGACGCAGTTGGTGACCGAGTCGGCGACCCGGTAGACGGCCTGGGTGGTCTCGGGCTCGATGCCGATGAGCATCAGCATGGGCACGAGCACCGGCGCCGCCAGCGCCCACAGCGCGGAGCCGCTGGTGATGACGAGGTTCATGAAGGTGATGAGCACGGCGATGCCGACCAGCACCGTCCAGCCGTCCATGTCCAGGGCGCGCAGTGTCTCGGCGCCCTTGACGGCGAGGATGTCGCCGATGTTCGTCCACTTGAAGTAGGCGAGGAACTGGGAGATCGCGAAGAACAGCACCAGGATCGGCGCCATCGACCGGGTGCCGTCGACCATCGCCCCGATGATGTCGCGCGCGGCGGAGAAGGTGCCGGTCATCCGTCCGTAGACGGTGCCGAGCACCGCGAAGAACAGGCCCAGGACGAGCGCCATCCCGCCGATCACGGGGGAGTTGACGATGCCGCCGCCCTCTCCGCGCAGCGGAGACGAGACGGGCGTCATGGCCGCGATCAGGAGCGCGATGAAGCCGAGGGCGACCAGGCCGGTGGCGCGGAGCGCGCGCTGCTGCCGCCCGGTGACCTCGATGGCCTCCAGCTCCCCGGCCTCCATGGCGCCCAGGGGCTCATCGGGCTCCAGGTCCGAGCGGCGGGCGATGACCTTGTCGACGACCAGGGTGATCACCAGGGCCACCAGGACCGATGAGCCGATGCCGAAGAAGTAGTTGCCCACCGGGGTGACCACATACCCCGGGTCGATGGTCTGCGCTGCGGCGGTGGAGATGCCCGACAGCAGGACGTCGGTGGTGGTCAGCGACGGGGAGGCGTTGTACCCGGCGGAGATCGAGACATACGCCACGATGCAGCCGAGCACCGGGCTGCGGCCGGCGGCCCGGAAGATCAGCGCGCCGATCGGGACGAGGGTGAAGTAGGCCGCGTCCCCCGCGACATGGCTGACCATCGCGGTCAGCGACAGGGCGAAGGTGAGGTACTTGCCCGGCACCCTGGCGACCATGCGGCGCAGCAGGGCCGAGAAGAGCCCGCTCTTCTCGGCGACCACGATGCCGAACATCACGGTGAGGATGGTGGCCAGCGGCGGGAAGGCGGCGAAGTTGTCCACCGCCCCCTCGATGGCCATGGTGAGACCGGCGTGGCTCAGCAGGCTCTCCACCGTGATGGTCTTGTTCGTGCCGGGGTGCACGGCGGTGACATCGGCCGCCGCCAGCACGGCGCTGAGCACGGCGACGACCCCGGCGAGCATCCAGAACAGCCAGAACGGATGCGGGAGTCTGTTGCCGACCTTCTCGATCGCCGCGAAACCCCGGAACGCGATACGCAGGACTCTCGACTCCGGCTCGGTCGGCCGAGGCCCGGCGGAGGTGGCGCTCATAGGTACCTCTTTGTGCAGGTGAAGGATGTTCCTGCGAACAATGGCACCTGAGTGGGAGATTCTCTAGTCTTTAAAGGTAACGGTGGGATTAACCAGCGGGCTAAGGTGAGGCGCTATGACCCGCCCTCTCCTCGACGAGCTCGACCGGCGCCTCATCGGCGCGCTGCATCTGGCACCCCGGGGCACCTGGGACGACCTCGGCGGAATCCTGGCCGCCGACGCCAGCACGCTCAAACGCCGGTACGACCGGCTGCGCGAGGCGCGGATGGTCCGGGTGATCGGGCAGGCCGACTGGGGCATGCACACCACGGCGATGCCGGTCCATGTCTTCCTGGACATCACCGGCGAGACCCCGCTCGCCGTCCTCCAGCGCCTCCGCGATCTGCCGCATCTCCAGCTGATGGCACAGATCTCCGGCGACTACCCCCTCTACGCCGTGGTCCACGCCCCCTCCGAGGCCGCCACCAGCCAGGCGATCGATCGGATGTTCTCCATCCCGGGCGTACGCCGTGTCAACGCCCTGCCCGCCCTGAGCACTCTGCGCCGGGGCATCACCTGGGACCCCCGGTTCCTCACCGGCACCGAACGCGACGCCCTGCTGACACTCACCGGCACCCGGCCCGGCGGCACCGCGACCGCCACCGCGACACCGCCCGCCAAACCGCTCAGCGAGGCCGAGCGCACCGCCGTCGCCGAACTGATCCAGGACGGCCGCGCCTCCGCCGCGGGCATCGCCCGCACCGCCGGCCTCGCCACCTCCACCGCGCACCGGGTCGTCCGCCGCATCCTCGACGAGGGATGGGTCAGACCGCGCCTGGAGATCGTGTCGGAGTGGCTCGGCTTCCAGACCCCGTTCATGCTCCGCCTGCGCGTGGCCCCCGGTGAGACCCCCGATGTCATGCGCCGGATCGACCAGCTCCCGCAGACCCGCCTCGTCGCCCAGGTCGCCAGCGACCTGTCCGTCCTCGCCACCGGTCTGGTCACCGACCGCGCGGCCCTGGCGCTCTTCATCGACGGCGAGCTGGCCGAGATCCCCGGCATCCTCGCCGTCAGCGTCGATGTCATGTTCGTCGAGCCCCGCCGCTACTGGGTCGACCGGGAACTGACCTCCGGGCTGGGCGCGTTCCACGCGCCGACGCTCCTGTGAGCGGCCCCGGGGCCGCCGCTCCGGGGGCTGGGTGAGGGGCACCCGGGGCCGGATGTGAGGATGCCGCCATGACGAACAATCAGACGAACCATCATCTGACGCACATCGCCCGACCGGGCGGCATGCCCGCCGGTACGGGATACACCCATGTGGTCACGGGAACCGGCCGGTGGGTCGCCGTCTCGGGCCAGCTCGCGCTGGACACGCGGGGGCGGCTCGTGGGCCCGGACGATCCGCTGGCCCAGGCCCGGCAGGTGTTCGCGAACCTGGGGCGCTGTCTGGAGGCCGCGGGGGCGACCTTCGCGGATGTGGTCAGGCTGACCTACTACATGGCGGATGTCTCCCATCTGAAGCAGGTGGCGGTCGCCCGCAACGAGGTCATGGACCCCGCCAGGCTCCCCGCCTCCTCCGCGTTCCAGGTCGTCTCGCTGGTCTCACCGGAGTTCCTGATGGAGATCGAGGCGGACGCCGTCGTCCCGGCCGGCCGGGACATTCCGTGAGCCGCTGAGACCGCCGCGCCGACGGGCGCGCAATGCCCCCGCCGGCGCCCGGGGCCGCTTACTCTGCCCCGGGGCCCGACACCGTGGGCCGCCGCCCGCCCCGCCGGAGCCCGGCGGCCGAAGGAGGTCCGGGAGACGTGTCCGTCCACCGCGTAGTCACGTTGCCCTTCACCGAAGCCGACCGGTGCCGGGCGGCCTTCGCCGACGCGAAGCACCTGCCCGGACTGCACCAGGCGGCGGTCATCGAACGCGCCGCCGACGGCACCCTCGACATCCCCGAGAACCACGCGGTCGGCACGGGTACGGCCACGGTCGGCGGGAGCGCGGGCGGCGGCCTCGTCGGGCTCATCGGCGGACCCCTCGGCGTCTTCGTCGGCATGACCGCCGGTGCCCTGCTGGGCGACGCGGTCGAGGCCCGGCGCGACACCGAGAACACCGCCGGGCTCATCCTCCTCAGCGCCGGTGTCCAGGACGGCACCAGCGTCCTGGTGCTCGACATCCAGGAGGCCTCGGACGACCCGGTGGACGACCTGGCCGCCCGCCACGGCACCACCGCCGGCCGCGAGTCCGCCGCCGGCTTCACCGCCCGGGTCCGCGCGGCCTGGAAGTCCGCCGACTCCTGACCGCCCGCCCGCGCGGACCGGCCGGGCGCTCACCTTCCCGGTGGCGGGGGGGGGGCGGGGGGCCCCCCCC
>NZ_JBEOYB010000056.1:0-56043 GCF_040296845.1 Streptomyces sp. NPDC001985 | reverse complement strand
GGCCGGAGCGGCCGGTGCCGGGCCGGAGCGGCCGGTGCCGGGCCGGAGCGGCCGGTGCCGGGCCGGAGCGGCCGGTGCCGGGCCGGAGCGGCCCGGGGAGAGGCGCGTTCTCCCCGGGCCGCCGTGTCAGTCCCGCGCGGCGGGGCTCTTCGCCGGCGCGTCCCGGCCCTCCCGGTCCGCCGCGCCCTTCTCCCCGTCCTGGAGGTGCCGGGCGTAGTGCCGCAGTGCCTTGGCGCGGTTGCCGCAGCCCGCCATGGAGCACCAGCGCCGGGTGCCGTTCTTGGAGACGTCGTAGAAGTGCAGCACGCACTGGGGGTTGGCGCAGGGGCGGATGCGCGCGGGGCGGTCGGCGAGCAGCCCCAGGTAGTTGTCGGCGGCGGTCCAGGCGGGCCGCCAGGACGGCTCGTCCAGCTCGACGCCGATCTCGGGGCCCTCCGGGCCGAGGGTGTGCCGGACGGCCCCGTGCGCCAGGACGGCGTTGAGCGCGGCGACCGCCTCGGCTGGGTAGGGCGGGGTGGCCGTGATGAGGGTTTCGAGTGCCGTGCGCGCTTCCAGCAGATACCGCAGGGTGTGCTCATCGGCTGGAATCCGATGGTCGCGCAGGGCCTCGCCCGCGGCGTCGCCGGCCAGCCAGATCGTCAGCCCCTCAAGGGAATCCAGCAGGTCATGCGGGCCCGTGGCGTCGATCCAGCGGGTGTTGAGCAGGTCAATGGCGAGCGGCTCGCCGGTCAGCGGACGGGGGTCCGCCTCAAAGGGTCGCGGCACGGAACGTCCTTCCTTGGCGGGAAGTCGCGTGTCTCGCGCTCCCCTCTATCCACACTAACCGGTCACAACAAGATTACCGGTTGCGCTCCCGCTACCTAACCCCTAAAGTCATTTTCACCGGTTACGGGGATGTCCCGTAACCCCTACGGAGGGCATGGGACGAAGATGAGCAAGGCCACAACCCTGCAGACCGGTCACGTCGGGCTGAACGTCACGGACCTGGACCGCTCGCTCGCCTTCTACCGCGAGGTCTTCGACTTCGGGGTGATCGCCGAGGGCAAGGAGGAGGGCCGGCGCTGGGCCTTCCTGGGCCGCGACAACCAGCTCCTCGTCACCCTCTGGCAGCAGAGCGAGGGCGCCTTCCGCACCGACGCCCCCGGTCTGCACCACCTCTCCTTCCAGGTGGAGTCCATCGAGGCGGTCAACGCCACGGCCGAGGTGCTGCGCGGCCTCGGCGCGGAGTTCACCTACGACGGAGTGGTTCCGCACGGCGAGGCCGGCACCTCCGGCGGGATCTTCTTCACCGACCCCGACGGCATCCGGCTGGAGATCTACGCGCCCACCGGCGCCGACCCGGCCGACGCCCCCACCCCGGGCGCGCCGACCTGCGGCTTCTTCTAGACAGCAGCGCGAGAGACATCACAGCGCACGACCGGAAGGGAATGCCGTGGCCGACTACCACCGGGGCGAGGCAGCCGTACAGGACCGCGCGGGCCTCCTCGACCACGCGAAGTCCTCGCTCGGCGCCATCAACGACGCCATCCCCGAGATCGCCGCGGCATTCCTCGCCGAACAGCCGATGATCGTTGTCGGGGGCACCGACACCACGGGCCGCATCTGGGCCACACAGCTGACGGGGCCGCCCGGATTCCTCCGGGCGGCCACGCCCCGGGTCCTCACCATCGGCACCCTGCCCATCCCCGAGGACCCCCTGGCGCACCTGCTGACCGGGGCCGGGCCGGCCGGCGGGGCCGTACCGCTCGGCATGATCGCCATCGAGCCCGCGACCCGGCGCAGAATGCGGATCAACGGCCGGGCGGTCCGGGACGGCGACGGACTGAGGGTCGACCTCGACCAGGTCATCGCCAACTGCCCCAAGTACATCCAGAAAAGGGCCCCGCACACCGCCGGCCCGGCCGGCGGCGGCGCCGGAGCGCGCACCGTGACCGACAGCGACGCGCTCGACGAGGCCCAGCGGCGCGCCGTCCGCGCGGCGGACACCTTCTTCATCGCCACCGCGTCGGACCGGGGGGACACCGACGCCTCCCACCGGGGCGGCAACCCCGGCTTCGTCGAGGTGCTGTCCCCCACGCGGCTGCGCTGGCCCGACTACACGGGCAACGCCATGTTCCTGACGCTGGGCAATCTGGCGCTGAACCCGGCCGCCGGAATCGTCCTGCCCGACTGGGCGACCGGCTCCACCCTCCATCTGTCCGGCACGGCGCACACCGTGTGGGACCCGGAGGAGACCGCCCGCGTCCCGGGCGCCCAGCGCCTGGTCGAGTTCTCCGTCGAGGCGGTACGGGAGATCTCCGCCGCCTCCCCGCTGCGCTGGAGCGACCCCGCGTACTCCCGCTTCAACCCCCCGGTGCGCTGAAGCCCCGCCGCCGGGCGGCACCCATCCGCACCCTCCCACCGGAGCACCCCATGCAGATCACCGTGGACATGAAGGTCTGCGAGAGCCACGGGCAGTGCGTCTTCGCGGCGCCCGAGGTGTTCTCGTTCGACGACGACGACTACCTCGTGCACGAGGCCACCGCACCCGAGGCCCTGCGCGACAAGGTCGAGAAGGCCGCGTCCGCGTGCCCGGTCCGCGCCATCACCCTCTCCGCAGCCCCGGCCGTCCGGTGAGCCCGGTCCGCGAGCACCTGGTGATCGTGGGCGCATCCCTCGCCGGGCTGCGGGCGGCCGAGGCCCTGCGCGGCCAGGGATTCACCGGCGGTCTGACCCTGATCGGCGCCGAGGAGCACCTCCCGTACGACCGTCCGCCGCTCTCCAAGGCGGTGCTCACCTCCGACGCCGAGCAGCCCCCCGACACCGCGCTGCCGCTGCCGGCGGCGCTGGACGCGCGGTGGCTGCTGGGCCGGCCCGCCACCGGGCTCGACCCGGACGCGCACACCGTCACCCTCGCCGACGGCACCCGGATTCCGTACGACGGGGTGCTGATCGCCACCGGGGCGACGGCCCGCGCCTGGCCCGAGGCCTTTCCCCGGCCACCGGCCGGGGTGCTGACCCTGCGCGGCCGGGACGACGCGGCGCGGCTGCGGGAGCGGCTGCTCCCCGGCCGGCCCGTGGTGGTCGTCGGCGCCGGGTTCCTCGGCGGCGAGATCGCCGCCGCCGCGCGCGCGCGAGGCGCCGAGGTCACCCTGGTGGAGGCGGCGGCGCAGCCCCTGGCGGGGCCGATCGGCGCCGAGGGCGGGGCGTTCGTGGCCGGTCTGCACCGGGCGGCGGGGATCGATCTGCGGACCCGCACCACGGTCACCGCGTTCACCTCCCGGGAGGGCCGGCTCACCGGGGTCACGCTCTCCGACGGCTCCCGGCTCCCGGCCGAGACGGCGGTACTGGCGCTCGGTGCCGAGCCCGCCACCGGCTGGCTCGCGGACTCGGGGCTCGACACCGGCGCCGGGCTGCGCTGCGACCCGTATCTCCGCGCGCTCCGCCCCGACGGGAGCGTCGTCCCCGACGTGGTGGCGGCGGGCGATGTGGTCCGGGCGCCGTACGCGCTCGCCGGGGGCACCCCGCTGCTGCTCGGCCACTGGACCAACGCCGCCGAACAGGGCGAGGCCGCGGCCCGCACCCTCCTCCAGCCGGAGCGTCCGCAGCCGTTCGACAGCATCCCGTCCTTCTGGTCGGATCTGCACGGCACCCGGCTCCGCTCGGTGGGGCTGCCCGCGCTCGCGGACACCACCGAGGTCCTCGAACTCGACGAGGGGGCACGGCGGCTGGAGATCGCCTACCACCGCCACGGCCGGCTGATCGGCGCGCTGACCATCGGCCGCACCAGCCGCCTCGCCGGCTACCGGGAGCGGCTCCGGCACACCGCCGGGCAGTCACCGGTGCCGGTCTGACCGGCCGTCCGGCCCCCTGCCGGGCTATCGAGAGGTGATGTCCGGGAGGAGGATCGCCCCGGCGGGGCAGGAGCCCGCGGCGAGACGGACCGCGCCGAGACGGGCGGCGGGCGGGGCGGGGTCCAGGAGGAGCACCCGGCCGTCCTCGTCGTCCTGGTCGAACACCTCGGGGGCGGTCAGCGCGCACATCCCCGCGCCGACACACCGCTCACGGTCGACGGCGAGCCCCATCGCCTACTCCTCGTCCCAGGTGACGGGGAGCCGCTGCACCCCGTACAGCCCCGGGCCGCCGCGCAGCGGCACCTCCTCCGGCGGGACGGCGAGGCGCAGCCCCGGGAAGCGGGTGAGGAGGGCGGGGAAGGCCACCCGCATCTCGACCCGGGCCAGTTGCTGCCCCAGGCACTGGTGGATGCCGTGGCCGAAGGCCAGATGGCCGGTGGCCCGGCGCCGCACATCGAGGGTGTCGGGGTCGGGGAAGCGCTCCGGGTCGCGGTTGGCGGCGCCCAGCGCGATGGTGACGGACTCGCCCGCCCTGATCAGCCGGCCGTCGATCTCGACATCCTCCAGGGCCGCGCGCACCCCGGTGTGGGCGATGCTCAGATAGCGCATCAGCTCCTCGACGGCCGTCTCGGCGAGACCGGGATCGGCGCGCAGGGCGGCGGCCTGGGCGGGGTTGCTCAACAGGGCGAAGGTGCCGAGCGCGAGCATATTGGCGGTGGTGTCGAGCCCGGCGGCGAGCAGGAAGCCGCCGATACCGGCGAGTTCCTCCTCGGTCAGGTCGGTGGTGGTGAGATCGCTGAGCAGGTCGTCGGTGGGGTGGGCGCGCTTTGCCGCGACCAGTTCCCGGACGTACTCCGTCAGCGCGGCGAACGCGGTCATCATCTCGTCGATGGTCGCGCCGGTGCCGCTCACCTCGGCGGCGAGACGCTTGAACTCGTCCCGCTCGGACGGGGGCACACCCAGCAGTTCGCAGATCATCAGCGCCGGAATGGGGTGCGCGTACATCCCCACCAGATCGAGCCCGGGGCCGTGGCGCTCCATGGCGTCGAGATGTTCGGCGGTGATCTCCTCGACCCGCTCGGTGAGCGCCCGCATCCGGCGGACCGTGAACTTGCCCGCGAGCAGGCGCCGGTAGCGGGTGTGCTCGGGCGGGTCGACGCCGGTGAGGTCGCCGATCGGCGCCGCGGGCAGCTCACCGACCGCGAGCCCCGGGAACGGGTTGTGCATCAGTTCGAGCCGTGAGCTGAAGCGGGGGTCGGCGAGTATCGCCCGGACGGTGGCGTGCCCGGTGCCCAGCCAGCCCACGTGTCCGTCGTCGTAGCGCAGCCGGCGCAGCGGCTGCTCCTCGCGCAGCCGGGCCAGCGCGGCGGGCGGATCGAAGGGGCAGCCCTCGGTCCGGTCGGCCGGAAGGGTGAGCGGCTCGTCGTCGGGTAACGCGGGGTTCTCCCCGGCGGCGGGGGCGGCGGTGCGGGGTTCCTGACGCATGGTGTCCTCCTGTACGGGAATGGTGGGCGCGGCCCGCGGGCCGGTCAACGGGGGCGGTCCGCAGGGCCGGTGATAGGCCGGTGACGGATCGCCCCCGGGGTCGCGGGCGGCGCCGGTGACCGGGCCCCGGCGGGCCGGAAGCGACCGCCCGGGCGGG
The DNA here is from genome assembly GCF_040296845.1 of Streptomyces sp. NPDC001985. Lineage (NCBI taxonomy): Bacteria > Bacillati > Actinomycetota > Actinomycetes > Kitasatosporales > Streptomycetaceae > Streptomyces > Streptomyces sp. NPDC001985. The sequence continues at coordinate 50,568 of NZ_JBEOYB010000056.1, read as the reverse complement.
CCGGGCCCGGCGGGCGGTGGCAGCCGCGGCCGGAAGCCGCCGGGGGCCCGGGGTGGCGCCACCGGGCGGGGGAGATCCATAGCGCCACTATGGCATCACACTAGCGCCACCACAAGCCCAAGTGGTGCCAACGTAGCGCCACGGCAACCCCGCTGACGGAGCGTCACACTCTTCGGTGCATCCCCACCGACGCGGGCGCGGTCTCCGTGAAGCCGTACCGCGCGTACAGCCGGCGGGCCTCCCCGTCGGCGATGAGCGAGACATACGCCCCGGCGGGGGCCCGCCGCTCCAGCTCCCCGGTCAGCTCGGCCATGATCCGTTTACCCAGGCCGCGGCCCTGGTGCTCCGGGAGGACGCAGATGTCGACGACCTGGAAGAAGCACCCCCCGTCCCCGACGATCCGCCCCATCCCGACCGTCTCGCCGCCGTGGTGCACGGTGACGCCGTGCCAGGTGGCGGGCAGCCCGATCACCGCCGCCTCGACCGGCCAGACGGTGAGACCGGCGGCGCCGCGCAGCCGCCCGTACAGCTCGACCGCCGGGACGCCCACCCGGAGTTCATAGGGGTCGCCATCCCGACGGTAAGAGTCACTATTCCTATTCATGCCTTACACATTAGCGTCCGGCGATGTCCCGCCCCCGCATCCGTACCGCCGCGACGGCCAGGGGCAGCAGGGCGTACAGACAGAGCACGGCGGCGGCGGCCCACGGCGGCAGCACCGCGCCGTAGACGCTGTCGTCGTTGCCGGTGCCCGCGAGCTGGCCGGGGAGGCTCCCCGGCAGCAGGGAGGTGACCCGGTCGCCCCAGAGGCCCGGCAGATGCTGGGTGAGCAGCGGCCCCACGTACAGCAGCACGACCACGGTCACCACCGCCCCGGTCGTGGAGCGGAGCAGCGCACCGAGACCGAGGCCCAGCAGGGCGAGCGCCATCACCGAGGCGCTCAGGGCGAACAGCAGGCCCGGGGTGTGGGACGACTCGTCGGAGAAGAAGGGGACGGGCCGGTCACCGACGATCGCCCGGGTGAGCCAGGAGGTCGTGAACACACCGGCCAGCCCGGCGGCCAGACCGGTGACCCCGACGACCCCGGCCTTGGCGCCGAGCAGCCGCACCCGGCCGGGGACCGCGACGACCGTGGTCCGGATCATCCCGGTGGCGTACTCCGAGGTGATCGTCAGCGTGCCCAGCACCGCCAGCGCGATCTGCGCGACCACCGCCACCAGCGGTTCGAGCGGCGAGAGGGCCACCCCTTCCCGCTCCGCGCCGGAGAGCCCGTCCCAGGTGCCCGCGATCGAGGCCGCGAGCACACAGGCCAGGGCCACGGCGACGGCCACCGTGCCGAGCAGATGGGCCGTGGAGCGTACGGTGCGCAGCTTCAGCCACTCGGCCGCGAACACATCGGCGGTCCCGCTCGCGCGGGTCCCGCTCACCGGGGCCGGGCTCATCGCGCCGCCTCCGTCGCACGGTGATCGGCGGCGCCCGCGGTCAGCTCCATGTACGCCTCCTCCAGGGACGCGGTGCGCGGGGTCACCTCCCACACGGCGATCCGGTGCGCGGCGGCCAGGTCGCCGATGCCGGAGACCTCCATCCGCGTCACGGTCAGCCGGTCGCTCCCCGGCTCCCGCACCACCCCCGCCCCCGCGTTCTCCAGGACGGTCGCCAGCTCCGCCGCGCGCGGGGACCGGACGAGGACGCCCTTGCCGAAGCGCTCGGTCAGCTCGGTGACCGAGGTGTCGGCGATCAGCCGTCCGCGCCCGATGACGACCAGACGGTCGGCGGTCAGCTCCATCTCGCTCATCAGATGGCTGGAGACCAGGACGGTGCGGCCCTCGCCGGCCAGGGCCCGCATCTGCTCGCGGAACCAGCGGACACCGTCGGGGTCGAGCCCGTTCACCGGCTCGTCGAAGATCAGCACACCCGGATCGCCGAGCAGGGCGGCGGCGATGCCCAGGCGCTGCCGCATCCCCAGCGAGAAGGTGCGGATCTTCCTGGACGCCACGTCGGCGAGCCCGGTCCGGCCGAGAACGGCGTCGACCCTGGCCCTGCCGATGCGGTGGGTCCGGGCGAGCCAGCGCAGATGGGCGACCGCGCTCCGGCCTCCGTGCACCGCGCTCGCGTCCAGCAGCGCGCCCACCCGGGTCATCGGGCGGTCCAGCGCCGCGTAGGGGGTGCCGTCGACGGTGGCCCCGCCCGACGTGGGGACGTCGAGCCCGAGAACGACCCGCATGGTGGTGGACTTGCCCGCCCCGTTGGGGCCGAGGAACCCGGTCACCCTGCCCGGCCGGGCCCGGAAGGACAGCCCGTCGACGGCGGAGGTCCGCCCGTACCGTTTGGTCAGCCGATTGACTTCGATCATGGCCGCCATGCTCGGGCGGGCGGACGCGCGGCGCATCGGGCCGCCGTATGACATCCCCCGGCAGGAGGTGCGGCCGCCGCGGGTCCGGATACCGTCGCCGGGTGGACGACTCCGGACCGCGCACCCTGTTCGCCCAGCCGCTGACCGGGCGGCGGCTGATCGCGTTCGACGCCCTCGCCGCGGTGGTGTTCACCGCCGTGGCCGTACCGGCCGCCCGGGACTCCGGCTGGCCCGCGTGGGCACAGGTACTGATCGCGCTGGGGGCGGGCGGGCCGGCCGCCGTCAGGCGGCTGTGGCCCGTGCCGGTGTTCTGGGTGGTGCTGGGGGTGTCGCTGGTCGCGGAGGTGTGGCTGGGCGCGCGGACCCTCTTCGCCGCCCCGGCCTTCGCGCTCTACACGGTCGCCGTCACCCAGCCGCCCCGCCGCTGGCTGCCGACACCGGCCATCGCCGCGCTGGGCGCGGCCGGGATGTTCGGGCTGACCGCGACGGGGGCGTCGGAGACCGGGGGGTTCGATCCGGTGCGGGTGCTGTCGGCGGCGGGGGTGCTGGGCGGGACCTGGACGATCGGGCGCGCGGTGGCCGAGCGGCGCGCCTTCGCCGAGCGCTCGGCGCGGCAGCTCGCGGCCCGCGCGGTGGTGGAGGAACGGCTGCGGATCGCGCGCGAGCTGCACGACATCGTCACCCACAGCATGGGGCTGATCGCGATCAAGGCGGGGGTCGCCAACCATGTGGCCGAGGCCCGGCCGCAGGAGGCGCGGGACGCCCTGAGGATCATCGAGTCCACCAGCCGGGGCGCGCTGACCGAGATGCGCCATCTCCTCGGCGTCCTGCGCTCGGAGAGCGCGGGGCCCCCGGAGAACGGCCCCGAACTGAGCCCCGCCCCGGGGGTGCCCGCCCTCCCCGGGCTGATCCGGCGGGCGGAGGCGGCCGGGGTCCGGGTCACCGCGGAGGTGGCGGGGGCGGAGGGCGTGCCGGAGGGGGTGGGGCTCTCGGTGTACCGGATCGTGCAGGAGGCGCTGACGAATGTCGCCCGGCACGCCCCGGCCGCGCGCTGCCGGGTGTCGGTCCTGGGCGGCGACGGGGAGGTACGGGTGGAGGTCACCGACGACGGTCCCGGAAGCCCCGGAACCGGAACCGGAACCGGGGTGGCCGGGGGTGGCGGTCACGGTCTCATCGGGATGCGGGAGCGGGCCGCGCTCTACGGCGGCAGCCTCACGGCGGGCCCCGCCGACCGGGGCGGGTTCCGGGTGGTGGCCCGGCTGCCGTACGGGCGGGCCGCTCAGCGCGGAGCCGCCACCACCAGGCCCGTCTCATAGGCCGTGATCACCAGTTGGACGCGGTCGCGGGCCCCCAACTTGTCCAGCAGACGGCTCACATGGGACTTCACCGTGGGCAGCCCGATCCGCAGCCGCCCGCCGATCTCGGCGTTGGAGAGCCCCCGGGCCACCAGGACGAGCACCTCCCGCTCCCGGTCGGTCACCCCGCCCAGGTCCGCCGGGAGACCGGCGATGTCCGCGTGCCGCTCGGGCAGCCGCCCGAACTCGGCGATCAGCCGGCGGGTGATCCCCGGCGCGAGCAGCGCGTCGCCGGCGGCGACGACCCCGATGGCGGTGAGGAGTTCGGCGGGCGGGGTGTCCTTGAGCAGGAAGCCGCTGGCGCCCGCGCGGAGCGCCGCGTACACGTAGGTGTCGAGGTCGAACATGGTGAGGATGAGCACCCGGACCCCGGCGGGTCCGTCCGGCCCGCAGATGCGCCGGGTCGCCTCGATGCCGTCGGTTCCCGGCATCCGCACATCCATCAGCACCACATCGGGGCGCTCGCGCTCGGCCAGCGCGACGGCCTCGTCCCCGTCCGCGGCCTCACCGACCACCTCGACCCCCGGTGCGGTCTCCACCAGCACCCGGAAGCTCCCGCGCAGCAGCGCCTGATCGTCCGCGACGACCACCCGGATCGGCATATCGGCGTGCCTCCGTCCGTCGGGGGGAAGGGTATCGCGGGGGGGGTGGGGTGGGTGCCGGGGGCGGGAGCCGGGAGCCGGGTCCCGGGCGTCGGGTCCCCGGGGCGGAGGGTCCGTCCTCAAACGCCGGACGGGCTGAACGACTCCGGAACCGACCGCCCTTCGGAGCGTGGGCACCCCGGGGCAGGGGTCCGTCCTCAAACGCCGGACGGGCTGGATGATGCCGAGAGCCGTCCTCGAACGCCGGAGAGGCCGGATGATGCCGAGAGCCGGCCCCAGACGCCGGAGAGGCCGGATGATGCCGAGAGCCGGCCCCAGACGCCGGAGAGGCCGGATGATGCCGAGAGCCGGCCCCAGACGCCGGGCGGGCTCAATGGCGCCAGCTCCGGGTATCGGGGGTCCGGGTCAGTGGGGGTCGGATGCCGAGGTCAGGGATCGGTCGAGGGCGTGGCCCCGGAGGCGGTAGCTGTCGCCCTTCAGGGTGACCACGTCGGCGTGGTGGGCGAGGCGGTCGATCATCGCGAAGGTCACCGGGGTGTCCCCGAAGACATCGGTCCAGCGGCCGAAGGGCTTATCGCTGGTGACGACCACCGAGGCCCGTTCGTAGCGGTGGGAGACGAGCCGGAAGAGCAGATGGGTCGCCTCGGCGTCGAAGGAGCTGTAGCCGATCTCGTCGACGATCAGCAGGGCGTACCGGTCGAGCCGGGCCAGTTCCTCCGAGAGCCGGCCGGCGGCACGGGCGTCGGTGAGGCGGGACACCCACTCGGCGCCGGTGGCGAAGAGGACCTCGTGCCCGGCCCGGCAGGCCCGCATGCCCAGGGCGATGGCCAGATGCGTCTTGCCGGTGCCGGGCGGGCCGAGGAAGACGGCGTTGCTCCGGGACTCGACGAACTCCGCCGTTCCCAGACGGGTGATGGTCTCCCAGTCGATGAAGCGCTGGTGGTCGTCGTCGAACTCCTCCAGCACCTTCCTGGCCGGGAACCCGGCCGCGCGAATCCGGGCCTCCGCGCCCGCGCCGTCGCGGGACTCGCGGGCCTCACCGCTCTCCCGGGGCGTGCCCTTGCCCTGGGCGGGGATGAACTCCCGCAGGACGACCGGGGGCGTCGGTCCCCGTCCCCCCGGTGGCAGTTCGGGCAGCTCCCCGATCTCCGGCAGCTCCGGCAGATTGAGGTCACCGGAGGGCAGGGTGGCCCGCCGGCCCGCCGGGTGGCCGTGGGCGGAGTGGCCGCTCTCCATGGGGCCCGACATATAGGCGAGGATCGCGGCCGAGAGGATGAACGCCATATGGATCACCGTTCCCCACAGCAGTGAGTGGTGGGAGGTGTGGTCCACGTCCACGAACATCTGGAGCAGGTGGACGGAGGAGATACCGACGATCGCCGTGGCCAGTTTGACCTTCAGCACATTGGAGTTGACGTGTGACAGCCACTCGGGCTGGTCGCGGTGGCCCTGGAGGCCGATACGGGAGACGAAGGTCTCGTACCCGCCGACAATGACCATGATCAGCAGATTCGCGATCATCACCACGTCGACGAGCTTCAGCACCGCGAGCATGACGTGGGTCTCGTTCACCTGGCCGCTGATCACATGCAGGATCAGATGCCAGAGCTCGTTGAAGAACTTGTAGACGTAGACGCCCTGCGCCGCCACCAGGCCGAAGTACAGCGGGGCCTGGAGCCAGCGGGTGGCGAACAGCGCGTAACCGAGTGAAGGAGCCGCATAGCTCCGGAAGTCGTGCTTGGGGGGCGCGGACATGGCCTGGCCGAGCAACAGCGTCTCCAAAGGTGACATGGCGAAGTACGGGCGCAGCCCGCGTACACGCCTCCAACGACCCCGTGCGCGGGGGCGTCACGGACACCACGCCGGCAACCGGGGCACGACCCCCGGGCGGGCTACTCCTCACGTGCCGGGGCGGCGCTCCGGCGGCGGGCGACGGCGCGGGCGGTCTCCTCCTCCACCAGACCGTGGTTGATGCCGATCGCGGCGGCCGATCCCATGCCGGCTGCGGTGATCACCTGCGAGCGGGGGTCGGCGACATTGCCCACCGCCCACACCCCGGGGACACCGGTGCGGCCCGACGCGTCGGTGACCGTCCACCCCTGGTCGTCGACGGGGCAGCCCAGTCCGCTCAGCAGGGTGTCGCGCGGCACCATGCGCGGCTGCACGAAGACCGCGTCGCGCGGGACGGTGCGGCCGTCGGCGAGTTCGACCCCGCGCAGCGGGCCGTTGTCCGTGATCAGCCGCCGGACCTCGCCGCCGACGATCCGGACCTCGCGGGCGGCCAGGCGCTCGCGCTGCTCCCCGGTGAGCTCCAGGGTGTGGGTGAAGAGGGTCACGTCACCGGACCACTGGAGGAGGAGCAGGGCCTGGTCCACGGCGCGCGGCTCCGTGGCGAGCACCCCGAGGGGCCGGTCGCGGACCTCGTGGCCGTGGCAGTAGGGGCAGTGCAGGACGTCCCGGCCCCAGCGGTCGCGCACGCCGGGGAGCGCGGGGAGTCCGTCGCGGAGGCCGGTGGCGACGAGGACCCGGCGGGCGGGGAGGACGGGGCCGCCGGAGAGCCGGACGAGGAAGCCTCCGCCGGCGGCCGGGGTGATCTCGTCGACCGTGCCGTCGATCAGGTGCGCCCCGTACCCGGCGGCCTCCGCGCGCCCCGCCTCCAGGAGCGCGGCGGGGGCCATGCCGTCCCGGGAGAGGAAGCCCCGGATCTGCCCGGCCGGGGCGTTGCGCGGCTCCCCGGCGTCCACGACCGCCACCCGGCGGCGGGCACGTGCCAGCACCAGGGCGGCGCTGAGACCGGCGGCGCCGCCGCCCGCCACCACGACGTCGTACATGTCCGTGACCGTGTCTGTGTGGTTCATGCCGGTGAGGCTGCGCCCGTGGGCCGGAAACAGCAATCATTGTTGCCATTATCGGGACGGCGCGGTGCAATGGGGGCATGGACCACACTCCCGCCGTCTCCAAGGCCCTGGCCGAGGTCGGCCCCCGCCTCAAGCGCCTGCGCACCGAGCGGGGTGTCACCCTCGCCGCGCTCGCCGAGGCCACCGGCATCTCGAAGAGCACCCTGTCCCGGCTGGAGTCCGGGCAGCGCCGCCCCAGCCTGGAGCTGCTGCTGCCGATCTCGGGGGCCCACCAGGTGCCGCTGGACGAGCTGGTCGGCGCCCCGGAGGTGGGCGACCCCCGCGTCCGGCTCACCCCCCGGCGGGCGCACGGCAGCACGGTGGTGCCGCTGACCCGGCAGCCCGGCCCGCTCCAGACATTCAAGATGGTCCTGCCGCGGGACCGGAGCACGCCGGAGGTCGTCACGCACGAGGGGTACGAGTGGCTGTACGTCCTCGCCGGGCGGCTGCGGCTGGTGCTGGCCGACCACGATCTGATCCTCGGCCCGGGAGAGGTCGCCGAGTTCGACACCCGGCTGCCCCACTGGTTCGGCACCACGGGCGAGGGCCCGGTGGAGGTGCTCAGCCTCTTCGGCCGCCAGGGCGAGCGCATGCACGTCCGGGCGAGGCCGGCGCCACGGGAGACGCCCGGGGGCTGAGGGGGCCGCCGGGACCGGTCCCGGGTGCGTGCCGCGCGCGGGTCCGTCCTCGGACGCCGGGCGGGCCGGGGCGTCCGGCGGCCCGGCGTACCCCGGCCGGTCGCCCAGCGGATGCCGTCCCCGGCGAAGACCGGCAGGGTGATCGTGAACAGGGAGTTCCCGCACCTTCCCGCACAGACAAGGACGGCCCATGTCCGTGACCCACCGCCGGCGCCTCGCCGGTGCCGCCGGGGCGGCACTTCTGACCCTCACCGTCGCGGGCTGCTCCGGCCTCGGCCGGTCCGCGCTGGGCACCGTCAACTACGACACCCCGGGCCGCCGCCATCTGACGGTGTCGAACCCCCCGGTCACGGGGTGCCACAAGACGGTCGACGAGGGCGCGGTCTTCTTCGACAACAACACCCTGGTGGACATCGTGGTGTACCCGACGGACGACTGCTCCGGCGAGGACTCGATCTACATCCCGACGACCACGTCCGACGTGGTCGCCCCGGGGGCGCCGCCCTGGCGGGCGTACAGCATGATCCACTGACCGTACGGCTCCGGAAGCGGCCGTACGCTTACGGCATGACCGAGCACCTGGGTGACCGCCTGGGACGGCTGCGGCGCCTCTCAGGGCAGACACAGGAGGGGCTGGCTGAGCGTTCCGGCGTATCCGTGGATGTGATCCGGAAACTGGAGCAGCAGCGCAAGCACAGCGCGCGGCTGCCCACGCTGCACAGCCTGGCCAGGGGGCTGGGGGTGGAGCTGACCGCGCTGCTGGGAGACCCTCCCGGCGTGCCCTCCAACGGGGAGGCCGACCCGCCCCAACTGGTCGCCGTGCGCCGGGCCATCGTCCCGCCGATGTTCGCGCCCCCGCCCGAACCGGCCGAACCGGCCCGGCTCTCCGCGCCGCTCCTGCGGACGGAGATCGCCGACGCCTGGACGCTCTACCACCGGGCGGAGTTCGCCCCGCTGATGGAGCTGCTGCCGGGGATCATCGCGGACGCCCGCTTCCTGGCGGCCGTCGGCGGCGCCGACCAGCGGGCCGCCGGGCAGGCGGCCCTGGGCAAGGCGCTCCAGCTCGGCGGGCATCTCGCCATCCGCCTGGGCAAGACGGATCTGGCGCTCGCCGCGCTGGAACGGGCCATGGCCGCCGCCCGGCAGTCCGCCGACCCGCTGCTGGCACCCATGATCAGCAACTCGGTCGCCTGGAACTACCAGCGCCAGAACCGGCTGCCGGACGCCGAGCGGCTCGCACTGCACGCCGCGGAGACCATGGAGCGCGAGCACGGGGGGTCCGCCGAGGGGCTGCGTGTCTGGGGCGGGCTGGTGATGTCCGCCGCCACGAGTGCCGCCCGTGGCGGCGACTACACCACCGCCGACGGCATGATGCGCGCGGCGGAGGACGCGACGGCCCGGCTGCGCAGGCTCCCGGCGCCGGTGGACAGCAGAATGGTGTCCGTCTTCAGCCGGTCGTCCGTCCGTATCGAACGCGTCCGCCTGGCGGTCCAGCACGCCCGCCCGGACGAGGCTCTCACCCTCGCCCGGGGCCTGCGCCTCAGCGCCGACACTCCCCCGTCCTGGCGCACCTGGCTCCTCCTCGACGTGGCCCGCGCCCACGCCGATCTCGGCAACCCCGAAGGCGCGGTGAAGGCGCTGACCTCGCTGCGGCGGATGGCTCCGGGGTGGATACGCCATCACACCCACGCGGTGTCCGTCGTACGGGACCTGTGGGCCGGGACGGTGCACCCTCCGGGGCTGCGCAGGCTCGCCGAGTTCCTTGGCATCGCCACCCGGTAACCGGGCGGAACTGGGACGTTCCGTCCCTGTGCCCACGTTGCCGCGGGCGAGAGGCTCGGAGGGTACCGAGCGGAGAGGACAACCGACCATGAGCGCCACGGTCCAGCGGCAGACGCGGCCCATCCACGCCGACGAGATCACCGAGCTGATCGCGCTCATACGGCTCGGCGGGGTCTGGGGCATCGCCCCCGGCCAGGTCCCGCGCGGCGGATGCGCGGAACCCTCGCACGACATCCCGCGCCGGCTCGAAGCCGCCCTCGCACGGCTCGCCGCCGAGGCGCGCGTCTTCGGCGGGGCCGGGAGCGAGCCCGTGGCCGTGGACGGGTGCCGGGTGTGCGGGGTGCTCGGGGAGGAGCGGGAGACCGCGCGGGCGCAGCGGGACGCCGCGTCGATGGTGGAGGTCAACGCGCTGATCGCCGCTCATCCGCACCGGGGCGGTGCCGCATGACCGAAGAGGCGCGGCCGTACGAGCCGGGGCCCGGGGAGGTCGCGAAGGACACCTCCGCGGAGAGGGTCGGGCGGGTCATGGGGCAGGTGGGGGGCCGGTACCAGCTCAGGCCGCTCGGCGGAGGACGGGAGTGGGACGTGCTGCCGGAGCATCTGGGGCCCGCCACCCGGGCCGAGCTGCTCAGCGCCTGGGTCGCGGAGGTCAACGACCGGAGCCGCAGGGGGCTGTGATCCGGGGGAACCGGCTGAGCGGGCCGTGCGTTCATCCGGTACCCGGTTTCCGGCCAGGCGCCGGGCGCCCACCGACCCCGCAAGGACCGCGCATGTTCGAACTCGTCGACCCCATCAAGACCGAACGACTGGTCCTCCGTCCCTTCACCGCGGACGACGAGGACGACATGTTCGCGTTCGAATCCCGGGACGACGTGGCCCGCTACCTCTTCAACGAGCCCCGCACCCGTGAGGACAATGCCCGGGAGCTGGCTCTCCGGCAGCGGCTCACCGTCCTGCGCAAGGAGCAGGACAGCCTGATGGCCGCCGTCGAGCTGGACGGCACGGTGATCGGATATGTGCTGCTCGTCTGGCGGAGCGAGGAGCACCGGCAGGGTGAGTTCGGCTATGTCTTCCACCCGGACCACGGGGGCCGGGGCTATGCCACGGAGGCGGCCCGGGAGATGCTCCGCATAGGGTTCGAGCGGCTCGGCCTGCACCGGATCATCGGCCGCTGCGACCCGCGCAACACCGGCTCCGCGCGGGTCATGGAGCGGCTGGGGCTCCGCAAGGAGGCCCACTTCGTGGAGTCGGAGATCTTCAAGGGCGAGTGGGGCGGCGAGCTGCACTTCGCGATGCTGGCGTCGGAGTGGCGGGAGTCCCACGGCGCGGAGTGATCCGCGCCCCGGCCCCGGCCGGGAGCGGGCGATCCGCGGAAGAGCGCCGGCCCCACCGCCCACCGGGCGGGACCGGCGCTCTCCGGTCTCCGGGAGCCGTGCTCTCAGTCGCAGGTGTTGTCGTCGTAGCCGGCGTCCCGCCGGTGTCCGGCGCCGTCGTAGAAGGAGTAGACGCCCTGGCCGTCCCGCCGGAGACCGAAGCTCCAGTCCCGGCCGCGGTAGGTCACATTGAGCTGCTCGCCCCGGCCCTCGCTGCCGCCGGCGTACCGGAGGTTGTTGTCGGCGCGGCCGAAGGTCAGGTTGCCGACCACACCGTCATTGTCCAGCTTCCACCTGGACTGCAGGGACCTGGTGGCGTGCTCCGTGTTCTCCCCGAAGTGCCCGTCGATGTCCGCCTGGTCGAAGGTGGACAGGTCCTTCTCCTGGGCGCCCTCCGCCCAGAGGACCTTCTGCCACAGGCACACGGCGTTGGAGTTGTTGTGCGCGCCGAGGCCGTGGCGCAGTTCTCCCTCGTCGCCCCAGTCCCCGGCGAAGGTGTCGTAGCCTCGCACATAGCCATCGCTCATCGCGGCGGAGGCGGGCGTGACGCCGGCCGCCAGAGCGCCGAGTGTCAGGAAGCTGATCGCGGCGGCGGTGAGCCGGCCGCCTCTCGTTCTGTGTCGCACAGAGCTCTTCCCTCCTGGGATGGAGATACCTGATGGGTCCGGGCTGCCGTCCTCTGTCTGTCTGCTGTGGCGGTAACGATGCACGGCGGGCATAAACAAACCCTGAACGGCCTGACCGGCCGGGGTCTCGCGGGCATGGGGGCCGGGTTCACGGGCGCGCCGGACTCCCGGGGAGCCGGACGGTGCCGGCTCCGTGGCGTCGGGCGTCGGGCGTCGGGCGTCGGGCGTCGGGAACAGGACGCATCGGTCGCGGCGGCACCGTCGTCCCGGGCAGGCCGTTGATCCCGGGGAAACGGCCTGAGACGCAAAAAACTCCCGAGGTCGTCTCTTTCGGATCGTGCCGGGCTCGCGAGCCCCGGCACCGCGCCTCGCCGCGTTGTCGCCGGTCGCCGACGCTCCGCGTGGGCTCCCTCCTCCGCCTCGCGATCCACGGCACCGGACCCCGCTCACCGATCCGGCCCGATCCGAAAGAAAATCCCTAGGCGTCCTGGGCCGCCCAGCCCTGGCGGCGCAGGACCGCGGCCACGTCCGGGGGCTGGTAGTGGTCGCCCTTGAGGACCTTGCCGTCCGCGCGGCGGACGGGAGTGCCGTCGGGGCCCAGCTTGGACATATTGGCCCGGTGGACCTCGGCGAGGACCGCGTCGAGGTCGATGCCGTGGACGAGCGCGGTGCCGTAGGCGACATAGACCACATCGGCCAGCTCGTGCGCCAGGCTGTCGAGCGGCCCGAGGACGGCGACCTCCTCGACCTCGGCGACCTCCTCGGCCAGCAGGTCGTGACGGTGGGCGGCGAGCTCCGGCGGGACCTGCGCCGGGACGGCCCGGGTGTCGAGACCGAAGGCGCGGTGGAACTCCTGGACCAGGGTGGCGGGCGACTGCTTCACCCAGCCGACTCTACGTGCCGGGACGCCCGGGGAGACCCGCGCACGGTGGAAGAAGGTCAGCCCGACGGCGACCAGCGCCGCGCCGAGCAGCACCACGCTCAGGGTGTGGCCGATGCCGGTCTCGGAGAGTATCGGCTGGACGCCCCCGGCCGGGCCCTCGACGGGCTTCCCCGCCCACACTGGTTCCGCGAGCACGGTCACGGCCCCACCCCTCCCCGTTCGAGCCCTGCGCCGGCGCTGCCGCCGTCTCCGAAGACGGCGGCGGTGGCGACTTGGTTGTTCACGTACCCGGGGAAATCCCTCGAACCGGACTTCCCCGCCACGGCGGTCGAACAACCATCGGACGGCGGGCGGAGCGCAGCGGGAGGGGTGGCGCTCACCCGGACAGCCGGTGTTTTCACTCTCCCGGCGCGCGGAGCGCGCGGCCGTGCACCGGGGCGCGAACGCTGGGGAGGGAGAGCCCTCCGGCAGAGAAGAGCACCCCATGGCCGTGCCGCCCGCCCCCGCCGCCGCCCCGCGCCCCGGACGCCGGATATCCCGGATATCCCGGATATCCCGGATATCCCAGCCGGCCCGTATCCCGAACCTGGCGCGGGTCTCCTGTCTCACCCTCGCCCTCGCCGCCACCGCCGCCGGCACAGCAGCCGCTCCCGCCGCGGCCTCCGCCTCCGTCTCCGTGTCCCCCTCCGGAGAGGAGCGAGCGGGCGGCCCCAAGCCCACCGTCGTCCTGGTGCACGGCGCCTTCGCCGACGCCTCCGGCTGGAGCGAGGTCGTCGAACGGCTCCGGCACCACGGCTACCGGGTCGTCGCCCCGCCCAACCCACTGCGCGGACTGAGCAGCGACTCCGCCTCCCTCGCCGGGGTCCTCCGGGGCATCGAGGGCCCCGTCGTCCTCGCCGGCCACTCCTACGGCGGCGCGGTCATCACCGGGGCCGCCGCCGGGAACCCCGCCGTCAAGGCCCTGGTCTATGTCTCGGCCTTCATGCCCGACGAGGGCGAGACCCTGGGCGCGCTCTCCGCGAAGTTCACCGGCAGCGCGCTCCAGCCCGCGCTCCGGCCCGTCCCGTACACCGACGGCACCACCAGCGGCAGCGATCTGTACATCAGGAACGACCGGTTCCATTCCGTCTTCGCCGCCGATCTCGCCGCCGGACAGACCCGGGTGATGGCCGCGGGACAGCGCCCGATCGCCGCGCGGGCCTTCGAGGAGAAGGCGGGACCGGCGGCCTGGCGGACCATCCCCTCCTGGTTCGTCGTCGCGAAGAACGACCGGGCCATCGCCCCCGACCTGGAGCGCTTCGAGGCGGAGCGGGCCGGTTCGCACACTGTCGAGGTCGACTCCTCGCACGTGGCGATGATGTCCCGTCCGGACGATGTCACCGAGGTGATCCGCCGGGCGGCATCCGACACGGCCGGGCCCCCCGTGCTCGCCGCGACGGGCGCCCGCACCGAGGCCCTCGCCGCCCTCGGCGCGCTGGCGGGCGCGGCGCTCCTGACGGGCGCCGCACTGCTGCGGGCGGGCCGCGGACGCCGGGGCCCGGGTGCCTGAACCGGCCCCGCGCCCCGGGTGCCCGGACCGGCGGCGGCGCCCGAGGCCGTGCGGCGCCCCGCTCCTCAGTGCCGGCCGATGAAGTCCAGCACCGCCGCGTTGAGCGCGGGCGCGTTCTCCTCGTGCGTCAGATGGGACGCGTGGGCGATGCTGATCCGCTCGGTGTCGGGGAGGAGTTCCTCCAGCCGGTCCATCAGCCGGTGGAATATCGGCGCCGTGTGCACCCCCGTCACCAGCAGGGCGGGGGTGCGGACCCGGCGTACCGCCTCCGTGTCCAGCGGCGGCATCCCCGCGTCGAAGAGCCCGGCGCGGAGCGCGGAGAGGTTCTCGCGCATCTGCGGCAGCCGCTCCGGTTTCAGCGCGGCGTACGCCCGGTCGTCGAGCACCCCGCGCAGAAAGATCCGCATCGCCCGCTCGTCGTCCCCGGCGGCGAACGCACGCCCGGCCGGTGTGACGGTCCTCAGCTGGAATTCGGCCAGGAGCCGCAGCGCCCCGGGGTGCCCCAGCAGCTTCAGCAGCTCCACCGGGCGGGGCCGGGGGCTCAGATAGAGCGGCACCACCGGCGGCTCCTCCAGCACGAGGCTGCGGACCGACTCCGGCCGCCGCACCGCCGCCAGCAGACTGATGAACGCGCCCCAGGAGTTGGCGACGAGATGCGCGGGGGCGGCGCCGACCTCGTCGAGGAAGGCGAGCAGATCATCGACATGGGGCTCCATCGGGTTGGCCGTCCCGGGCGGGATGTCCGGGTTGGGCCTGGCGTAGCGCCTGCTGTAGGCGATGGCCCGGTGGGACGCGCCGACGACGGGGAGCTGGGCGTCCCACGTCCGCAGATCGCTGAGGTCACCGTGGACGAAGACGACGGGATCGCCGTCACCGGTCTCCTGGTAGGCGAGGGAGACTCCGTTGACATCGGCGGTTCGGGTGCGCGCTTGGGAAAAGGTCATCACTGGTCCTGTACGTCAGAGGCCGGGAATAAGCGGTGCATGGGTCTCCGGACATCGGTGGGCCGGCTCGGTCCGGCGCCGGAATTCTCCGCGCGGGAACCCCTCGCGCGGAAGGGCCCGCCGCCGCGGTGCGCCTCCCCGCCGCCCCACGGAGGGTCAGCCTTCCCGGTTCGTACGGCCCCCTAACAGACCTGCGGTGATGACCCGTACGGCGTACACGGGCGTGCGGGCCGGCCCGCCCGCTCCTTGACTGGTGCCATGGAGCGGACGGAGAAGGCGGGCGCGCGGTGGCGCGGGGCTGTGGCAGGGGCCGGGATCACGGTGGCGCTGACGCTCGTGGCGGCCGGGTGCTCGGACGGGGGCGGCGGCGGCGCGTCGGATGTCGCCTCCCGGGCGGTGTCGGCGGTCTCCTCGGCAACGGCGTCCGCCGGGAAGCGGCTCGACGAGATCAAGGGCGGGGTCGACGCCCGGGCCGATGTGAGGCTCGGCTCCCCGGCGACCGACTCCGACGGCCGCGCGACGGTCGAGGTGAGCGCGCGGAACACGGTGGAATCGGCGAAGTCCTTCGCCGTGCGGGTCGACTACCGCGACTCCAGCGGGAATCTGCTGGACACGGTGGTGGTCACGGTGGCGGATGTCGCCGCCGGAGCGACCAAGGACGCCACCGCGCGCAGCAACCGCAAGCTCTCCGGCGAGGTCAGGGCGGAGCTGGGCACGACGCTGCGGTACTGACCCCGATCCGGCGGAGGCCCCGGCGCCGGGGAAGCGCGGACCGCGCACCCGGCACCCTCCGGCACCGCCGCCTCCGGCAGCACGACGGCCGCGCCCGCCCGGCGCAGACGCACGCCACCGGCACCCGGGCGCCGGGACGCTGACGGTACGACGCCGGGACGACGACCACCCGCCGGGGCGCCCCACACCGAGCCGGCCACACCACCGGACCGGCCGTCCGGGCATCCCGACGCCGGGACGACGACCATCCGCCGCGGCGCCCCACACCGAGCCGGCGCCGGGAACCGCCCGACCGGGCACACCACCCGACCCGGCGGAGGGCGGCGCCGGGCAGAGCCCGGACCACGCACCCGGCACCCGGCGCCCGGCGGCCGGCGGCCGGCGGCCGGCGGGCCGGTTCCGTGCGAGGGCTCCCCGGGGCTCCCCTGATCCCGGCTCTCCAGCCCCTCCGGGCACGGGTCTTGATAGCGTCCTCGCACTGACGCGCACGGGTCCGCGGCCGTGCGGCGGGTGGCACGGGAGGTTGCGCACGGTGGGAGAGCACGGGGGCACGGATCGGGCCGGGGCGGGGAGCGGGCGGGGCGGGCGGCCCGTGATCGTCTTCGTGCACGGCGTCGGCGGGCCGCGCGACCCGGACGCTTCGCGGCAGAGCTGGACCAGCGCCCTCGCCGAAGGCGCCCGCGCGGCCGGTCACTCGGCCGCGATATCCGGGCTGACCGGCGGCTGGGACGTGGAGACCGTCTTCGCCCACTACGAGGAACTGTTCCACCCCGACTCCGGCGCCGAGCCGCAGGGCGCGGGCGGCGTGGTGGACGCGGCGGACCGGCTCGACGAGGAGCAGGCCCGGATAACGCTCGCGCTGATGGGCGAGTTCCTCGAACGGGAGGCCGAACGGCCCGAGAACCGGGGCGACGCCCGTCTCGCCCGGGCGCGCGCCCAGCTCTCCCCCGAGGCGCTGGCCGGCGCGGAGGCCCAGGGCCTGCTGGGCACCGCCCGCCATGTCATCGACGCCTGCTCCCTGTTCGCCTCGCTGCCGCTGGCGCGCCGCCTCGCGCGCTGGGCGACCGCCCACGAGGCGCTGCGGGACTGGTCGCAGCCCGGCCGCTATCTCGCCCGCCACGCCGAGAACGGCCACACCACCCCCCTCGACCAGCGCATCCGGGAGCGGGTGCGGAGCTTTCTGGACCCGGAGCGGCCGACGATCGTCATCGGGCACTCCCTGGGCAGTGTGATCGCCCTGGAGACCCTCGCCGACGGCTACCCGGGCGAGGTGCCGCTGTTCGTCACCATCGGCTCCCCGATCGCCACCCGGGCCGTCGTCTGGCCCCGGCTCCGGCCCAGCCCGCCCACCACCCCGGCGTGCGTCGGCCGCTGGCTGGACTTCGCCGACCGGGACGATCTGATCGTGCCGCGCCATCCGTTCGACGACATCGTCCTGCCCAACGAGGCCGGTGTGCGGCCGGAGTCGGTGCCGCTCGACTCCTGCCGCCTCTGGGTCCACAGCGCCACGACCTATCTGCGCAGGCCGGAGCCGGCCGGAGCGGTGATGGAGGCGCTGGCCTCCCTGTCCGCCGCTTCATGACCGCCGCCACCGCCGCCCCGGGGCCCGCCGGGCCGCCCCGGCAGGCGCTGGTGGTCGCCACCCAGTGCGCCCGGGAGCGGAAGCTGACCGGTCTCGCCCCGGTGGCCGCCGCGCTCTTCGACGCGCTCACCGACCCCCGGACCGGCGGCTGCGAGCCCTCCGGCGCCGACGGCACGGACGAGGTGCGCTCCGGGGCGGCGACCAGGCAGCTCATCGACGAGACGGTCCGCGCGGCGATCAAGTGCGCGGGGGAAGCGGGGGCGGTGCTGGTCCTCGTCTTCATCGGCCACGGCCAGGCGCCCGCCGACGCCACCACCCTGCACTACATGGCGAACGACTCCGCGCCCGGCGAGGCCGGCGGCTCGGTCGACGTGGGGGCGCTGCTCGCGGCGGCGGCCGACCAGCCGGGGATCGGCGGGGTCGTCGCACTCGTCGACACCTGCCACGCGGCGGCCGGCGCGCCGCCGGCCGCCAATCTCGCCGGCGGCTACGCCCAAGGCCTCAAGCGGGTCACCGTCCTCGCTGCCACGGCCGCCCACCGGCCCGCGTACAGCCTGGACTTCAGCCGCGCCCTCACCTCCGTGCTGCGCGAAGGTGTCCCGGACGCCGGGGAGTTCCTGCTGCCCCGGCACGCCAAGCGGGTACTGGGCGGGAAGCTGTCGAACCAGAACGTCATGATCAACGACTTCGACGGCGACCCGGACGCCGTGGACGAGCTGTGGCTCGCCCACAACGCCTGCCATCTGCCCGCCGGGGGCCGGCCCGGCGGCTGTCTCGGCGAGACCGGTGGGGCGGACCTCGCCGACGCCCTCGCCGCCTGGCCCGGGGCCCCGCTCCCGCCGCCCGGCGGCTGGACCCGCGCGGAGCTGGTCGCGCTGACCGCCCGGGCCATCGGCTCGCCCGCGCCGGAGGCCCTGTGGGTACGGGAGGTCGCCGGGGCCCTGGTGGCCGCCGTCGACACCGCCGCGTTCCTCACCGGCTGGGCGTCGGGCCTCACCACGGCCCGGCTCCGGGACGCGGTGACCCTGGTCAACCGGCTCTCCGCGACCTCGGGACCGGCCCACCCCCCGCTCCGGCCGCCCGCCGGGCTGACCGGCGGGGAGCTGCTGCGCCATCTGCTGGAGTACGCGGCCCTGCGCACCGCCCCCGCGAGCGCCGGCGGCACCGGGGGAGGGCTCGCCCGGTGTGTGGCGGCGGTCGCCGATGTCTGCGGCCTGGACTGCTCGGACGGCCCCGCCCGGGAGTGGGCACGGCGGACCGACGCCGTGATCGCCCTCGCCGACGCCCGGGACGGCATCGCCGAGCTGCGCGCCCGGCGCGAACCACGGCTGGTGATCAGTCTGCACGCGGCGCGGGTCGACTGGCCGGAGTCGCTCTCCGTCTGGCTGCGCGAGGGCGACCGCTGCGACCACCGGCAGGAGTTCGGCTGCGAGCCCACCCGGGCGGGGGTCGAGGAGATGCTCCCGGAGATCCTCGACTGGGCGGAGGCCCTGCTGCCGCCGGGGGCTCCGGTGCGCCATGTCGACATCGTGGCCCCCAGCTCCGTCCTGCTGAGCTGGCAGCCGGAGCGGGCCCGCGCGGGCCTGTACGAGCTGGGTGTCGACCGCACCGTCACCCTGCGGTGGGCGCACCGGCTCTCCGTGCCGGGGCGGCTGGGCCGGATGAACAGGGTGGCGCGCGAACAGCTGCGGGCGCTGGCGGAGCCCGCCCCGGGCGGGCGGGCGCCCGTCGACTGGCTGGACGCGGACGCCGCCGGGGATCTGGCGGCCCTCGGGGAGTTCCTCCGCATCGGCCGCTACCAGCGGGCCATCGGGGTCGACCACCGGCCGCCGCACCTGGCCGAGGTCGCCGACGCGCTGCTCCCGTACACCCCGATCCTGCTCTGGCCCGGCGCGGAGGACGGGCGGGCGGGCACAGAGCAGCGGCGGAGCCTGGACGAGCTGTGGTCCCGGCTGCCGGCCGGTTTCGGGGACGCCTACCGGCGGCGCCGGCACGCCGACGCGGGCCTCGCCCCCGCTCCCGGGACCGACGACGGCCCGCTCCTCGACGCGCTGGCGGAGCTGCGGGCCGTCTGGCACGACCTGGAGTGGCTGGACTTCTGCCAGTGGTTCGAGACCGCCCGCTCCCCCGCTCCCTCCCCGGCCCCCGCCCACCCGTCTCCCCGAGGAACCCGATGACCTGGAACGCGTACTACACCGGCGACGGCACCCCGCGCGATGTGACCCTCGCGGGACCGCCGCCGTGGCGCACCTTCCCGCGCCGGCCCGCCCCCCGGACCTTCCAGCCGCCCGAGGGCCTCACGGACGCGGTGAACGCGGCGCTCTATCTCCGCCGGCCACTGCTGATCACCGGCTCGGCGGGCACCGGCAAGTCCACCGTCGTCGAACAGGTCGCGGCCGAGCTGAAGCTGGGGCCGGTGCTGCGCTGGCACATCACCTCGCGGAGCACCCTGGCCGAGGCGCTCTGCGGCTATGACGCCCTGGCCCACATCCACGCGCTGCGGCTGCGCCAGATGGCGGCGAGCCCGCCGCCGGGGCCGGGGGACGACGCCACACGGGCGGACCGGGCCGAACAGGCCGACCGGACCGGACAGGCCGAACAGGCCGAACAGGCCGAACAGGCCGACGAGATCGCGCCCTTTCTGCGCCTCGGCCCGCTGGGCACCGCGCTGCTGCCCGGCGGGGGCAACCCCCGGGCGCTGCTGATCGACGAGATCGACAAGAGCGACCTCGATCTCCCCAGCGATCTCCTGGACGTGCTGGAGCGCGGCGAGTTCGAGATCCCCGAACTGGCCCGGCGCCCCCGGGCGGGCGTACCCGTCCGCACCTGGGACACCCGGGGCACCCACCCGGTGACCGACGGGGTGGTGCGGTGCAGCCAGTTCCCGTTCATCGTGATGACCAGCAACGGGGAACGGGACTTCGCGCCCCCGTTCCTGCGCCGCTGCATCCGGTACGCGATGCCCGCCCCCACCGCCGACACCCTGCGCCGCGCGGTGGAGGCGCATCTCGGCGAGGGCACGGCCTCCGTGGGCCCGGTCCCCGAGCTGATCGAGGGCTTCGCCGCCCGGATCGTCCGCGGCGAGGGCCTGGCCGTGGACCAGCTCCTCAACGCGGTGGCCCTGGTGACGGACGACCGCGCGCCCGGGGGAGAGCAGCGTGAGCGGCTGCTCGCGCTGCTGACCCAGCGCCTGAACAGTGCCTGAGGAGCCGGGGAGGCCGGCAGGTCCGGGGGAGGCCGCGGGTGCCTCCGGGGCGGCCCCCGGCGCTGGGGCTCCCGGTGGCGGGAGGCCCACGCCCGATCCGGCGGGCGGCGCCACGGGTGACCCCACGAGTGGTACGGGGAGCGACCCCACGGGCCCGCTGCCGGGCGGGACAGCGGACGGCCACCCGGGCGGCCCGCTGCCGGGCGAACCCACAAGCAGCCCCCCGCCCGCCCCCACAGGCCATCCCACCGACCCACCGCCCGCCGGACCCGGCGGGATCACCAGCGGTGCGGCTCCCCCGGGCACGGGCGCCCCCACGCCCGATCCAGCGGGCAGTGCCACGGGTGACCCTCCGCCCGGCCTCACAGACGGCGCCATGCGCGACGCCACGGTCGGCCCCACGGGCGGCGCGGGGAGCGACCCCACGGGCCCGCTGCCGGACGAACCCACGGTCAGTCCCCCGCCCGCCCCCACAGGCCATGCCACGACCCATCCCACCGACCCACCGCCCGCCGGACCCGGCGGGATCACCAGCGGTGCGGCTCCCCCGGGCACGGGCGGGCTCGGGCGGGTGCTCACCGACGTGCTCGTCGAGCTGCTGCCCGAGGGGACCGACTCCGCGGCCCTCGCGGATGTGCTCTGGCTGGCGGCGGGGAGCACACCGGTCCCGCCCGCGAACCCTTCCGCCGGGGAGGCGGCGGGCCCCGGGGGCGCTGTCGAGCGGGCGGGCGGGGCGCGCTCGGCGGGCGAGCCCGACCGGCCGCGTGCGGCGGACCCCGCCGCCCCCGCCCCCGCGCCCGTTCCCGAGCCGCGCCCCGCGCTCGCGCTGTACGAGACGCTGCCCGGCACCCCGGCACCCCCGGGCACCCCGGTGACCGTCGCCGCCGGGCCCGCGCTCCCCGGGCGGCTGCGGCTCGCCCGGGCCCTGCGCCCCTTCAGCCTCCGCTGGACGCAGGGCCCGCGCCGGGTGCTGGACCTGGCGGCGACCGTGCGCCACAGCCTCCGCGCCGGTGAGCTGCTTCCGGTGCTCGGCCCGGCGCCCGAGCCGTGGTTCGATGTGCTGCTCGTCGTCGACGACAGCCCGTCGATGGCCGTGTGGGCGGACACCGTCGCCGAGTTCACCTCGCTCCTCGCCGGCCTCGGCACCTTCCGCCGGGTCGACACCGTACGGCTCCTGCCGGGCGACGAACCCCGCGTGGTGGACCGCGCCGGGCGGACCGTCGCCCCGGGCCGGGTGGCGGCGCCCGGCGGGCGGCGGCTGGTGCTGGTGGTCTCCGACTGCACGGCCGGCGGCTGGTACGCGCCGCGGAGCTGGCAGTTGGTCCGCCACTGGGCCGCCCGGGTGCCCGTCGCCCTGATCAATCCGCTCCCGGGCAGGCTGTGGGGGCGCACGGCGCTGGATCTCCCCGCCGTCCGGGTCACCCACCGCACCCCCGCCGCCGCCAACCGGGACCTGGAGTTCACCGCGCCGCTGCTCCCCGCCCCGCCCCCGGCGCCGGGCGGCGGCCCGGTCTGGGTCGCGCTCCCCACCCTGACCTTCTCGCCCCACTCGCTGGGCCGCTGGGCGCGCGGGTTCGCGCACGGCGCGCCGGAGGGGTACGACGCGGTCCTCCTCCCCGCTTCGGGCACGCTGCCCACCCCCTTCGACGCGCCCGGGCCCGCCGGGGCCTCCCCGGACGCGGCGGAGGCGTTCCTCCGCACCGGGACCCCGGCCGCCGTCCGACTGGCGGCGCTCTGCAGCCCGTTCAGCCGGATCGGGCTGCGGCTGCTCCAGCTCATCCGGCAGGAGGTGGTCCCCGAGGCGGGCCTCGGGGAGGTCGCCGAGCTGCTCACCAGTGGTGTCCTCGCCGTCGAGCGCACCGGGGGCGCCCCGCCGGTGCTGGTCTTCCAGGGCACGGCCCGGCGCCGGTTGACCTCGGCCCTGGCCCGCCGGGACGCCTGGCTGATGCACTCGGCCCTCACCCGCTACATCGCCGCCCACCCGCCGTCCCCCCGTGGCCTGGGGGCCGTCGCCGTCGAGACCTCCGGCTCCCCCCTCCCGGACGATCCACGGGACGACGAGGAGCTGCGGCCGTTCGCGGAGGCGTCGGGGGAGCTGCTGAGGGTCCTGCGGGGTGGGGGGCGGGCGGCACCGGTCGTGCCGAAGCCGGACCCGGACCCGGAGCCGGAGCCGGAGGCCGAACCGGAGACCGAACCGGAGACCGAACCGGAGCTGGAGACCGTCTCACCGCTTCCGGACCCGGAGCGCAGTGCGGCGGTGCTCATCGGCGTCTCGGCCTACACCCGCCTTCCGCGCCTGTGGAACGTGGCGGACGCGCTGGACGAGATGCGCGGCCTGCTGACCTCCCCCGCCGGGTGGAATCTGCCCGACTACCGCTGTGTGACCGTGCTGGACCCTCCGGACGCCCGAGCCGTGCTGGAAGCGGTCCAGGCGGCCTGCGACCGGGCCGAGGACGCGCTCTTCCTCTACATCGCGGCGCGGACGCTGGAGAGCGACGGGCCGGAGCTGCCCGCCTGGGCGGTCCCGGACTCCGTCCCGGGGGAAGCACGCGCCACCGGCGTGCCCTTCGACAAGGTCCTGAGGATCGTCCACGGTTCCTCCGTACGCCGGGTGATGGTGGTCCTCGACCACACCCTGGGGATGGAGTCCACACGGGAGCTCACGGAGTCGGGCACCCGGCTCTCCCGCTCCCCCTCGACCCACCTCATGGTCTGCGAACCCCTCCTGGACCGCCCGCGCGCCGCGTCGATCCACCGGTTCGTCGAGCAGGGGCTGCCCGGCGGGCCGCGTTTCCTCGGGGTACCGGAAGTACTGACGCATCTGGCGGAGCTGTCCGGCCGGCAGGGGCTCACCTCCGCCTCCTGGACGGAAGGGCGGCTTCCGCTGGCATTGGGCCGCAACCGGCTCGCGGGGGAGGGCAGCCCGCTCGAATTCGCTCGCCGGAGCGTGTACGGACAGATGTACCGGATCATGCCGTTCGGCGCCGAGGCGGAGCTGCTCCCGGATGCGGAACGGCTGCTGACGGCGCTGCTGTGGTTCATGGGGCCGGACCCCGCACGTACCGTGCGCTCCCTCTCCCCGGGGGACCCCTCCCCGTTGCTGGATGAGCTGACGGAGTATCTGGAGCGGCGCGGGTTCGATCTGCGGCCCGGCACGCTGGACGGCGGCCCGGACTATTTCTGTTCGCCCAACGGGTCGTCGTCGCTCTTCCCGTTCGAGGTCAAGGTCCGGGCGGAGGGCCGGGGCTCCGGGGACTCCCTGCCCTGGAGCCTCAACCGGCTGACCCAGTACCCCTCCCCCATCGCCTTCCTCCTCGTCCTGGAGCCCTCCCGGAACCCCGTGCCGCCCCCGCTCGGCGAGCGGGTCTCGGTCGTCGACACCAGCCGGGGCGGGGAGCCGGACGAGCGGTCGTGCGTGGTCACCCTCCGGCTGCCGGTCTCCCTCACGTCCGCACAACCGGGCCCGGACGAGGAGGAGCACGTACCGGAACGGCCCGAGGACCTCTGGGAGTCCTATGACCGGTCCCTCCACGAGGTGCTGCGGGACGCCGTCGACGGTGCCTGCGAGAACCTCGCGGGACGGGAGGTCGCCACCCTCCTGGACGGCTATCCGCACCGGGACGGCGGCGGACTCGACCTGGAGGACGTCGACATACCCGCCCTGCTGGACTCCCCGACCGTGAAGTCCGTCCACCCCGACCGCTCGACCCTGGACTGGCACAGCCATGAGGAGTACGACCACGGTCTGGTCGTCGGCGAGGTGACCGTCGAGGCCGAGATCACCATCGAGGGGTTCATGACGAAGTCCGCGTTCGCGTTCCACGAGCACGAGGTGGATGTCCTCGACGGGGACTGGAACGACGACACGGTCTGGGCGTCGGTCAGCCGCTCGGTGGTGCTGACCTTCCACGCCCAGGTCGAACCGCCCCCCTTCGACGCGGAGCTCGAACTGCAGGCGGTGGCGAGCCCCGGCCCGCGCCGGTAGCCGATCCCCCTGTCGGGATTCAGCCAAACACACTTACACTTAGCCAAGCCTTACCAAACCTGCGTCGGGTCCCCAGCACGAAAGCGGAAT
This sequence comes from Streptomyces sp. NPDC001985, assembly GCF_040296845.1. Taxonomy (NCBI): domain Bacteria; kingdom Bacillati; phylum Actinomycetota; class Actinomycetes; order Kitasatosporales; family Streptomycetaceae; genus Streptomyces; species Streptomyces sp. NPDC001985. Next base: position 25,972 of record NZ_JBEOYB010000056.1, on the reverse strand, counting down.
GTCCATGATCAGCACGACCTCCTCGCGCCGCCGAACTCTCGCCCTGGCCACCGCACTCGCCGGTGCTCTCACGCTCACCGCCTGCGGCTCCGGCTCGGACTCGGGCTCGGGTTCCGAGGACAAGGGCGCGGACAAGGCGGCTTCGAAGACGACGGTCGTCAAGACGGCCATGGGCGATGTCAAGGTGCCCGCCGAGCCGAAGCGCGTCGTCGTGCTCGACACCGCCGAGCTGGACTCCGTGATCACCCTCGGTGTGAAGCCGGTCGGCGCCACCCGCACCGACACCCCCTCGGGCTTCCCCGGCCATCTGCCCAAGGAGTCGGTCGAGGGCGTCAAGCTGGTCGGCGAGATGCCGGACCCCAGCCTGGAGACCATCGCGGCGCTCGACCCCGATCTGATCCTCACCAGCAAGATCCGCCACGCCGACAAGTACAAGGAGCTGTCGGCCATCGCGACCACCGTGATGACCGAGTCCACCGGCCTCCCCTGGAAGGAGAACTTCCTGACCCACGCGAAGGCGCTGGGCAAGGAGGCCGAGGCGGAGAAGGCGATCGCCGGCTACAAGAAGCAGACCGCCGCCGTCACCGAGGCCCTGGGCGGCAAGGAGAAGGCCGCCGGCACCGAGGTCAACATGGTGCGCTTCATCGAGGGCGCGGACATCCGCATCTACGGCAAGGAGAACTACATCGGCACGCTGCTCGCCGATGTCGGTCTGGGCCGCCCCGCCATCACCGACAAGGCGGAGGAGGGCTTCATGCTCAATGTGAGCCCCGAGAAGATCGACACCGCCGACGCCGATGTCATCTTCCACTCCACCATCGGCGACCCGAAGAAGGCCAAGGCCACCGAGGTCCTCGGCGGTCCGCTGTGGAAGAACCTCGGCGCGGTGAAGAAGGGCAACGTCTTCCCGGTCGAGGACGAGCTGTGGATTCAGGGCATCGGCTACACCGCCGCCGGCAAGATCCTCCAGGAGATGCAGACCGCGCTCACCAAGTGACGCATGACGCGGTGACGCGGTGACGCGGTGACGCGGTGACGCGGCAGCCCACCGGAGCACGGCGAACCGCCCGGCACGGGCCTCCCCTCGGGGAGGTCTCCGCGCCGGGCGGTTCGCCGTCCGGGCCCCCGGGGCCCCCGGATCAGCCGGGGTCCCAGCTCTCGTCGTCCTCGGAGGCGCCGTTGAACGGGGTCACGGTCATCGTCAGTCGCGGTACAGCCGCCATCGTCCTCATCCTCACGTGTGTCGTCATCGTCATCACCCGCTCCCGCCCGGCCTCAGCCGAGCCGTCGGCGGTCGCGCCCACGCATGCCACGCATGCCGCGCGGACCGTTCGCCGGTGCCGTGTCGCCGAGCCCCGGCTCGCCCTGCGAACAGGGCATATCGGGGCCGGGCGGGGTGGCCGGTACGGCTCGGGGCAGGGTCGTGGTCATCTTCATCACCTTGAGAGGGAGGTACGCGGCGAGGTCTTCCGTCGGCGGCCATGGTCCGGTGGGGCCGGCGGCGGCGGTTCCACTCGCGTGTGCCGGGTGGAACGTCGGTCGGGCTCCCGCGCGGCCCCTTCCCCCGCGCTCGGCCGGCCGGCCGGCGCGCGGAGGCGCACGCCGGCGGCAGGCGTTCGGGGAGGAGGAGAGGGGTCCGCTCCGTGGACGTAACGACGCGCGTCAACGCGTGCGATACCCACGGATGCGTACTGCGAGAACTCGGAAACTGCGTCGGGGCCGAGCGCCCGGACGCTGATGCGTCACGGCACTCACCGGGTGGTGGCGGTGTCCGCCTTTCCTGTGGTCATGCCCCGATCCTGACAGGGGGTGGGGGTACCCGCAACGCAGTTTTCACGGCGTGATGAGCCGCCGGGAGCGGCCCCCGAAATTCCCTTCCGCACAGGCGAAAGCCCCCGCGCGGCGGCTTGCCGAACGGGGGCGGAGGGTGTCTCGCGAACGCCTGGGCGGGGGCCGCCGGGTCAGTCGTGGTTGTGGGTGGAGGAGGTGTCGGCGGGGGGTTCCGTACGGCCGCCGTCACGGCCCGAGATCACCACCGCGAGCAGCACCGCGATGGCCGCGGCGGCCAGTACCCGGCCGGTGAGCCGCAGGCCCCAGCCGGCCGCCGAACCCGAGCGCGCGCCGGGCGCGGTCAGCCGCTGGGAGCGGCGCGCCGGACGGAGCAGCCGCACCAGGAAGAGGGCGGCGATGGGGAGTTGCAGCAGCCAGATGGAGGTGCGGAACCAGCCATCGTACCAGACGTTGGTCCCGTACAGCAGGGTGTGCCACACGCTCAGCACATAGACCACGAGGACGAAGCGGTGCATCACCCGCCAGGTCCTGGGGCCGATGCGGTGGCGTATGTAGAAGAGCAGACCGAGCGGGATCGCGAGATAGAGGGCGGCCTGGCCGATGGGGATGGCGATTCGGCCGGTGCCGGACTCGTAGCCGCCGGGCACGAAGGACTCGACGAAGGCCGTCCAGGTGCTGCCGTACCAGGTGTCGGTGTCGTGGCGGATCAGCTCGGCGGCGAAGGCCAGGGCGTGCGCGAAGATCAGGGCGATGGTGTTGATGCTGGTGGTGCGGTGCAGGCGCTCCAGCCGGGGGACCGACATCGGCAGCCAGGACGGGCGGGGGCCGGAGAGCAGCAGCCCGAGGATGACCGTGCCCCAGGCCCACAGCAGCGCCGACCAGCCGAAGGCCTGGCTGACGAAGTAGACCCAGAACGCGCCGGTGTCGGCCATGAAGGGCATGACCGTGACCGTGGAGGAGGTCTTCGCGCGGATGCGGAGATAGAGGATCACGAAGATGACGGCGGTGATGGCGAGGGCGACCGTGCCGTCCAGGACGCTGTTGCGCAGGTCCGAGCGGAGGGTGATCCGGGGCTGGGAGCGCTCCCGCGCGCGGGGGATGGAGACCAGGCCCTGTCCGCCCTCGGCTCCCGATCCCGCTCCCGTGCCCTCGGCTCCCGATCCCGATCCCGATCCCGATCCCATGCCCTCCGCGCGCGTGCCCGTGCCCGCCGCCGTCGGCCCGGGGTGCTGCCCGGCGGCGCCGTCGGGGGACTCCGGCTCCGGAGTCGCTCGCTCCGTGTTCGGCTGCATCGGCTCGGCTCCGCTCCTCGCTGAGACCCGCGCGGGCCCGGGGCGCGTGCGGGGCGTGTCGGTGGAGGTGTCGGACACGGTGGCCGGAAAGTTCCCGGCACTCCTCAGTGACGTGCATCACTGTGTCCGGGTGTCCGGGCAAAGGGCGTGATCGGGCGATGTGTCGGCATCAGCGGGTCTTCCCCGGACCCCAGGTCCCACTGGCACCATGACTCCCATGGGAGCCGGACCCGCACTCCGCCTCGCCCACACCGCGGTGCTCGCCGCTGTGTGCGTCGTGGTGTCCGGGCTCGGCCATGCGCTCTCCTCCGACGGTGCGTCACCCTCCCTCTGGGGATATCTCGTGGTGATCCCGCCGGTATGCGCGGCGGCCTGGCGGCTCACCCGTACGGAACGCTCCGCGCGGTGCGTCGTCGCGGCGAGCGCCGCCGGGCAACTGGCGCTGCACATGCTCTTCGGGCTGGTGGCCCATCCGCCGGCCGGGGGCGGCGGGCTCCATCCGCCCGGGCACACGGGGATGGCGCGGGCGCCGTCCGGCGGTGTGCTCGATCCGTCCGCGCTCACCCCGCTGACCGGTGCGATGGGGATGGCCCATCTGCTCGCCGGGGCGGTGTGCGGGTGGTGGCTCTGGCGCGGGGAGCGGGCGCTCGTGCAACTGTCGCGCGCGCTCCGGCTGTTCGCCGGGGGGCGGCTGCGCTTCGTCCGCACGGTGCTGTGCGGGGTGTGCCTCCCGCCGGTCCCGCTCCGGGTACCGCCCGGCCACGGGGCGCCGGTCCGGGCGCCCGCGTCCCTGGTGTCCCTGCGCGCGCTCCCCCGGCGCGGGCCGCCCGCGCTCTCCTTCTGATTCGTCACCTCGTCACCTCATCCATTCCCCACGGGAATCCCTGACGGGCTCTGCCCGGACATGAAGGACGTTTTGTGATGCTTTCTTCCCATGTTGTCGAGACCGAGCGCGACCGCGACGCGGAGATCACCGGCTGGGCGCTGGCGGCCGGGCTCGGCGATCAGCGGGCCGCCGAGCTGTTCGTGGGGGCCACGTACGAGGACGTGCGGCGGTTCGTCGCGCACCTCACCGCCGATGTGCGCGGGGCCGAGGATCTGACCCAGGAGACCTATCTGCGCGCCCTGCCGAGTCTGAGACGGTTCGCCGGGCGCTCCTGCGCCCGGTCGTGGCTGCTGGCGATCGCCCGCCGGGTGGTGGTGGACCGCTACCGGAGGGCGGCGGTACGGCCCCGTGTCGCCGACACCGCCGACTGGCTGAGCGCGGCGGACCGGGCGCAGCCGCGCCATCTGCCCGGGCTGGAGGAGGCGGTGGCGCTGGGGGACGCGGTGCGGGGGCTGGAGCCGGGGCGGGGGAGGGCGTTTGTGCTGACGTGTGTGGTGGGGTTGTCGTATGCGGAGGCGGCGGAGGTGGTGGGGTGTCCGGTGGGGACGATACGGTCGCGGGTGGCGCGGGCCCGTCGTGACCTGGCGGCCATCTGGCACGCCCCCCACCCCCCGTCCCTCCCCTCAGCCGCCTAGCCCCCACCGCCCCCGCACGACGGGCAGCCCGAGCAACCCCAGCCCGTCTGGGGGCACCTCCCAGAGGCAGCTCCGGGAGAGCTTGAGGACGGACCCCGCGCCACAGGCAACCCGAGCAAAACCCAGCCCGTCTGGGGGCACCTCCCAGAGGCAGCTCTGGGGGAGTTTGAGGACGGACCCTGCGCCACAGGACCCCGCACCCTGCGGGCCACGGTCGGGGGCCAGCCCCCGAACCCCCGCGCCTCAAACGCCGGCGAGGCTGAAAAGAGGCAGCTCCGGGAGAGCTCGAGGACAGACCCCGCACCACAGGAGACCCGCACCCCGCGGGCCGGGTCCGGGGTCAGGGGGAAGGGGTCACCTGGCGTTCAACCTTCGCCGCGAACTCCGCCCAGATCTTGGCGTGATCCCGCGCCAACTGCGCCACCACCCCACCCCAGTGCGGCGGCACATGATCCACCAAGTGATCCCACCCCGCCGCCTCCAGCGTGTGCATGTTCAGCAGGCGCAGCAGCGTGCGCCCGCTCTCGCTGAAGCGGAGGGAGGGGTCCGCGCGCAGCCGGGCCACCAGGAGGGCGCGGTCCTTGATCATCGCGCGGTCGACCGGAGGCGGCTCCGGAGGCGCGGCCGGAGCGGCGGCACGGGCCGGGCGGCCCCCGCAGCCGCCCGCCCCCCGCTCCCCCGGCACCGGGTCCTCCCCCCGGCTGAGCCGGTTCCGCACATCGCGCGCCGTCTCCGGCGAGATCCCCGCCGCCTGCGCGATCTGCCGCAGCGAGAGCCCCGGGTTCTCGGTCATCAGCGCACTCGCCAGCCTCCGCCCCACCGCCCGGTTGACCGGCCGCACCCTCCCGTCCTGCCCGATCCGGGCGCTGTCGGCGGACGCCACCCCCGGCACCCGTTTCCGCATCCCGGCGACCGTGCGCGCGGCGATCCCCGTCACCGCCGCCACCATCCGGTCCGACCACTGCGGATGCGAGGTCATGATGCGTTCGGCGGCCTGTTTGCGGTCCGCCAGTGAGAGCGGCAGACCGTGGGCGATGTTCATGCTGACGGCGACCACGAAGGCGTCGGCGGCGTCGCCGTCGAAGAACCGCACGCCGATCGTGCCCTGCCGCCGCAGCCGCGCCGCCTTGAGCCGGTGCATCCCGTCGATGACCCGGTTCGTGGGCCGGTGCACGATGATCGGCGGCAGCTCCGCGTGCGCCGTCGCGAGCGCCTCCACATGGTCCGTGCTCTCACCGAGAATCCGCGGCGAGTCCGCGGAGTGCAGCGCGTCGACGTCGACCTGGACAACCGGTTCCTGAACGGGCTGGACGAACTGCGCGAGCTGTACGTGCTGCGCGTGCTGCTGCTGTGTGTGCTGCGCCTGCTGTACGTGCTGCTGTACGTGCTTGGTCCCCGACTCCACTGAGACTCCTCACGATGTGATCCCACCCGGGAGCGACCACCCCGTGCCCGTCCACCGAGAGACCCCACGCCGGCGCCGGGCGGCGCGCGTGGTGTCGGGACCGGGCTCCGCCGGAGTGATCGTGGTCTGCTGAAGAAGACGTGGTGGCGAGAAACTTCCCCCCGTCGCGCACCCTCCCCGTCGCACGCTTTCCCAGGTGGAGGCCCCCGCTTCACCCCCCTGCCGGCGTGAGGACGGGTCCCCCGACCCCCTCACTGCTCAGCTCAAATCCGACTATAACAACGCGTGTTCCCGTGCGTACCCATAGAAGTCCCCTATTCCGGGACCCCGCATCCCCTAGGGCCCTCCCCGGACCCCGCCGGGAACAACCGCAAGGGGGTACGGACCACACCCCACCGGTGGCCCGTACCCCCCTCGTTGCCCTCACGGACACCCCCCAAAAAACGGTGTCCGCGCGGGCGGTCTCACACGGTGCGCAGCGCCTCCGTCGGGGAGAGTCGCGCCGCCCGGATCGCGGGCAGCAGCCCCGCGAGCGCACCGATCAGCAGGGCGGAGACGATCCCGCCGACCCAGGACTCGACCGGGATCACCACGGCCCAGTCCTGGGTACTGGCGTAGATGGCGGTCGACGCCACCCCCGCCCCGACCCCGACCGCGCCCCCGATCAGCGCCAGCATGACCGCCTCGGCGAGGAACTGGCCGCGCACCTGGCTCCTGGTCGCCCCCAGCGCCCGCCGCAGCCCGATCTCGGACCGCCGTTCCAGAACCGAAATGATCATGATGTTGGCGACACCGACCGCGCCGACGATCAGCGCCACCGCCCCGAGGCCGAGGAAGAGGCTGTTGAAGGCGCCCTCCGCCGCCGCGCGCGCGGTGAGCGCGTCGGACGGCTGGCTGACGTCGACCTCCCCCGCCGCCTGCGGGTTCGCGGTCTGCGCGAGCACCGACTGCACCGCGCCCACCTGGTCGGTGGCGGACCTGACGTACACCGTGCTCGGCGGGCCGCCGACGGGCTTCCCCGCCACGACGCTGACATGGTTGAGATAGTCACGCGCCGCCGGATAGCCGATCAGCGCGCTGGTGTCGATCTCGCCGGTGAGCGCGGCCGGCTCCAGGATGCCCACGACATAGAACCACTGGCCGCCCAGCCAGACCCGCTGCCCCGGATAGACCCGGGTGATCCCCATCCGCTCGGCGGCGGTCGCGCCGAGCACGGTCACCGGCTTGGTGGCGGTCGCCTCGTTCAGCCAGCGCCCGTGGGCGACCCCGGTGGCGATCACCGGGAGCAGATTGAGGCTCGCCGCCCTGACCTGGAGGGCGTTGGTGTTGGTGGAGGGGACCAGCGGGCTGCGGTACGCCTTCGCGTCGGCGACCGTCCCCACATGGGCGATCTCCTCGACCGGGTCCAGCATCGAGAGCCGGGCGGGGGCCTCCAGCGGGAGCTGTGCCTCCTTGCCGCTGAGGGTCTGCCCGTTGGTGACCTTGAGCAGATTGGTGCCGAGCCGGTCGATCTCCGCGAGCAGCCCGGCCTGGGAGGACGAGGACAGCCCGAGGACGGCGACGATCGCGGCCACCCCGATGGCGATCCCGAGCGCGGAGAGCGCGGCGCGCAGCGGACGGGAGCGGATGCCGATACTGGCCAGCCGGGCCTGGTCGCCGAGGCGCAGCCGGGCGGGGGCGGTGAGGTCCTCGGCGTTCATCCGCTCTCCTCCCCCGCGCCCGCGCCGCCCGTGCTGTTCCCGCCGCCCGTGCTGTCCGAGACGATCCGCCCGTCCAGTACGTGCACCTGGCGCGGGAGCCGGGCGGCGAGTTGCGCGTCGTGGGTGATGACGACGATCGTCGCGCCCTCCGCGTTGAGCTGGTGGAGCAGTGCCACGATGGCGGCGCCGGTGGTGCTGTCGAGATTTCCGGTGGGCTCATCGGCGAGCACGATGGCGGGCCGCCCCACCAGCGCCCGGGCGATGGCCACCCGCTGGCGCTCGCCGCCGGACATCTTCCCCGGCCTGAAGCCCTCCCGGTGCCCCAGCCCGACCTGGGCGAGGGCGTCCGACGCCCGCCGGCGCCGCTCGTGGACCCCGGTGCCCGCGTACAGCAGCCCGTCCGCGACGTTCTCCAGCGCCGTGGCGTACTCGGCGAGGAAGAACTGCTGGAAGACGAAGCCGATACTGCGGGCGCGCAGGGCGGCCAGCCGCCGGTCGTCCAGTGTCGCGATGTCGATGCCGTTGATCCGTACGACCCCTTCGGTGGGCCGCTCCAGGGTGCCCATCACCTGGAGGAGGGTGGTCTTGCCGGAGCCGGAGGGGCCGACGATCGCGACCAGTTCACCCCGGCGGACGGTGAAGGAGACCCCCCGGAGCGCGGCGACCGGCGGCTGTTCGCCGTAGGTCTTGGTGACCGCCGTCAGCTCCAGGACGGCGGGTGCGACGGACGCGGAAGGCGCCGCGGGCGCCGCGGACACGGCGCCCGGGACCGTCCGGGGCGAGGGAAGGGTGGTCATGTCGAGGGCACCGCCACCCGGTCGCCGGCCGCGAGCGCGCCGGTCACCTGGACCTGCCCCCCGGCGCTGTCGAAGAGCCCGAGGGTGACGGGCACGGTCTCCCGCCCGCCCGCCGCGGTGACCCGCTCCACCGCGTACCGCCCCCCGGCGAGACCGACGAGCGCGGTCACCGGGACGGTCAGGGCCTTCTTCACCCCGGCGGTGGTGATCTGGACCTGGACGGGGGCCTGGTCGAGGCTGCCCGCGTCCTTGGGGCGCTCCAGGGTGATGTAGACGGGGAGCGCGGCGGTGGACGCGCCGGAGGCGGAGGCCTCCTCGCGGTCGCCGCCGTCGCCGTCGCCGGACGAGGAGGTGGCGATGGTGCCGATCCGGCTGACCCGGCCGGGGGTGGTGCGGTTGTCGGGGAGGGTGACCCGCACCCGGTCGCCGGTCTTCACCCCGGTCTGCTGGGAGGCGTTCAGCTCCACCCGCACCTGGCGGCTGGTGGTGCCGGCCTCCACGACCGGGGAGCCGGGCACGGCCCGGGTGCCGAGCTGGGCGACCGTCCTGGTGACCCGCAGGGGGCCGGGGAGCAGCACCGCGTCGCCGAGCTTCAGCCGCCCGGTCTCCTCGGCGCCGATCTCGTCCTGGAGGTTGATCAGCGCCTCCCGGGTCTCGGCGCCGAACTCGTCGGAGTCCTCGTCGATCTCACCGGAGCCGGCGTGGCCGAGGGCCAGCAGATTCCGGTTGAGCGCCTTGACGTCCCGGCCCTCGTCGCCGTACGCGAGATCGCGGTAGAAGGGCCGCGAGCCGCAGAGCAGGGGGACGGGCCGGTCGGCCACGCCGTAGAGGGTCTCGCCGCACTTGATGACATCGCCGACGGCCGGGAGGGAGGTGTAGATGCCCCGGGACTGGTTGACGGCGGTGTGCGCGCCGCCGTCGGGGCGGGCGGCGTACGAGAGGGTGCCGACCTGGCTGACCTGCGCGGAGAGCGGACCCTCCCGTACGGTCGCGACCGCGCCGCCGCGCTCCTGGTCCGGCGCCGCCACCGGGTCGCCGCCGAACGGGTCGGTGACGGCGACCGCCCCGCCCGCCGCGGCCACCAGGACCACGGCGGCGGCGACGAGCAGGGGTCCTCTGCGCCGGCGGCGGTGCCGGCGCGGCTCGGGCTTCCCGGCGGGCGCGCCCGGCGCGACCGTCCCGGCCGGCGCCTGGGCCTCCGCTTCCTTCCCCGGCTGCGTCTCCGGCTCCGGCCCCGTCACCGGGCCGGTCGCCGCCCCGGCCCTCGGCGCCGTCTCGGGTGCCTCGTCGCTCATCACTGCCACCGCCGGTCTCAGTTGGGTCCGGGACCGGGGGCGACGCCGCCCGGCATGTGCTTGCGGCAGGTCTCCTCGGCCTTCTTGAAGACCTGGGACTCGGGGTCGAGTTCCGGGCCGCGGTTGAGCTGGAGGCGCCCCTCGACCGGGTCGGGGAAGGCCGGTACGCCGTTCTCCCGCATGCAGGAGACGAACTTCAGCAGCTGCTTCTCCTGGTCGCTGCCCGCGCCGGAGCCGCTCGCGAGGCCCGGGGGCTCCTTGTCCTTGCAGGCCTGCTGGGCCGACTTGTAGGTGGCGTTCTCCGGGTCGAGCGGCCCGCCGCGCTGCACCTGGAGCCGGAGCCGGCCGTCGACGGGGTCGGGGAAGGAGGCGACGCCGTTCTCCCGCATGCACTGCGAGTACGCCACCAGGGCCGCCGTGCGGTCGGCGGTGCCGGTCCCCTCCCCCTTCGGGGCGGAGTTGCCGCCGTCGTCGCCGGAGCCCCCGTCGTCGGACTCCCCGCAGGCGACGGCGGTGAGGCTGAGCACGGTGATGGCCGCGAAGGCCATCGCGGCCCTGGCGGCGGCGCGTCGGCCGCCGGGTGCGTGTGTCCTGCTCATGTGCTGGTCCCTCCGTGTCCTCGGGCCGTCCGTGTGGGCGGTGGGCCCGCTGGTGACGCCGATGCGTTGCGGTGTGACGACTCCGTTCTACGAGTCGTCCGGTCACAGCGCGGTTCGCACCGGGACCTGACGGTGACGGGCCGGCGCCGGGTACGTTGAGGCGGGCCGGCGCGCTGTGACCGGTGTGCGACCGGGGGGCGGGCAGGCTGGTGGGCACCGTCCGGGGACCGGAAGGTGCGTTCGGCGGAGGGCGGGCGATGAGAGTTCTGGTGGTGGAGGATCAGGCCGAACTGGCCGCGTCCGTGGCGCGGGTGCTGCGGCGCGAGGGGATGGCGGTCGATGTCGTCCACGACGGCGCGGAGGCGCTGGAGCGCGCCTCGGTGGTCGACTACGACGTGGTGGTGCTGGACCGGGACATCCCCGGGGTCCACGGCGACGAGGTCTGCCGGACGCTGGTGGCGGGGGCGACCTCGCGGGTGCTGATGCTCACGGCGTCCGGCACCATCGCGGACCGGGTGGAGGGGCTGAGTCTGGGCGCCGACGACTATCTGCCGAAGCCGTTCGCGTACCAGGAGCTGATCGCCCGCATCCGGGCGATCGGACGGCGGTCGCAGCCGGCGGTGCCGCCGATCCTGGTCCACGGCGATCTGAGCCTGGACCCGGCGCGGCGGGTCGCCACCCGGGGCGGGCGCGAGCTGGCGCTCAGCCCCAAGGAGCTGGCGGTGCTGGAGTATCTGCTCGCGGCGCAGGGCCGGGTGGTCTCGGCGGAGGAGCTGCTGGAACGGGTCTGGGACGAGGCCGCCGACCCGTTCACCACCACGGTGAAGGCGACGGTGAGCCGGCTGCGGTCCAAGATCGGCAGCCCGGCGCTGATCGACACGGTCCCGCGCGGCGGCTACCGCATCTGACCCACGGCCCGCGCCCTGCCGCGCCCGCCACCGGCCCCTGACCAGCACCGGCCCCCGCCCCAGCCCGTCGTCCCGCCGGCCCGCGCCCGTGCGCGAGCCGGCCGAGAGGCCGCACCCATGCCCCGTACCCTCCGCGCAGCCCCCCGCGCCTCCCGCGTCCCGCGCCTCCCCCGGCTGCCGCGCCCGCCCGCCCGGTTACGGCCGAGCCGGGTCCGCACCCGGCTCACCCTGCTCTACGGAACGCTGTTCACCGTCTCCGGCACGGTGCTGCTGGCCATCGTCTATCTGCTGGTGAGCACCCGTCCCCGGAATGTCGTCACCAAGGTGCGGCGCGCCCCGGGCCCTCCCACCCCGGGGTCCGGCCAGGGGCCCACCGAGGGACCGGGGAACGGGCCGCTGCTCGACCTCGGCAAGGACATGCGGCGGCAGGCGGAGCGGCAGCACGAGTCGATGCTCCAGAACCTGCTGGTGCAGTCGGGGATCGCGCTCGCCATCATGATCCTGATCTCGCTGGCCCTGGGCTGGCTGGTGGCCCGGCGGGTGCTGCGCCCGCTCTCCACCATGAACTCCGCCCTCCAGTCGATCACCGCGCGCAATCTCCACGAACGGCTCGCCGCCGAGGGGCCGCGCGACGAGATGAAGGACCTCTCGGACACCGTCGACGGGCTGCTGGAGCGGCTGGAGACGGCACTCGGCACCCATAAACGCTTCGTCGCCAACGCGGCGCACGAACTGCGCACCCCCCTCACCCTCGAACACGCCCTGATCGAGGAGATGCTCATCGACGAGGACGCGGGCCCCGGGGAGCTGCGCGCCACCTTCGGGCGGGTGCTGGAGATCTGTCAGCAGCAGGGCCGGCTGCTGGACTCGCTGCTGACCCTCACCACCGGCGAACGCGGCCTGGACCGACGCGCCCCCCTGGACCTGGCCCGGCTCACCGAGCAGGTCGTCGCCGCCGCCCGCCCCGAACTCGACCGGCGCGGGCTGCGCGTCGGCACCCGGATCACCGCCGCGCACAGCCACGGCGACCCGGCGCTGGTGGAGCGGCTCATCGCCAACCTCCTCGACAACGCCACCGACTACAACATCCCCGGCGGCAGCGTCGAGATCCACTGCGGCACCCGCGCGGGCCGCGCGGTCGTCTCGGTCACCAACACCGGCCGTCCGATCCCCGCCGACCAGCTCGACCGCCTCTTCGAACCCTTCCACCGGCTGGACCGCACCGCCGGCCGCGACGGCCACCACGGCCTGGGCCTCTCCATCGTCCGCGCCATCGCCCAGGCCCACGACGCCCCCCTGACCGCCACCGCCCACCCCTCCGGCGGGCTCCGCGTCGATGTCTCCTTCCCCCGCCTCCCGGAACCGGCTCCCGAGGAGACCGCCACCGCCGGGGCCGTCCCCCGCTAGGGGGTTTCTCTCGGATCAGGCCGGACACGGGAGGCTCCCGGGGCGGCGCGCGCCCCGGGAGCCGTGGTGCCGGTGGCCGGATGGCCGGATGGCCGGATGGCCGGGTGGCCGGGTGGCCGGGTGGTCAGGACCTCGTGGCCGCCTCCCCGGAGGCGCGGACGGCGAAGGTCGCCTCGAACTCCTCGATGTCGTCCTGGGCCAGGGAGATCAGCGAGAAGTCGGACGGCGTGTGGCCGCCGCTCGCGCCCTCGGTGACATGGGCGACCAGACCCCGGAGCATCGCCGCCCAGGCCCCCAGCAGCTCTTCGAGGAGCGGGGTGCCCAGCAGACCCACCGGGCTCTCCAGAAGGACCGTCAGCTCCGGGCCGCCCGGGAGGTCACGGACCGAGCCCCCGGCCTCCAGCGGGTGGCGGGCGGCCATCTCCGGGTCGATGGTGCCGCCCATCGCCCGCTCGCCCGCCGGGCTCCAGTCGGGGCGGACGCCCCGGGTGTCGCCGTCGGCGGCCGAGGCGAAACGGCCCATGTAGTTGAACGCGACCTGCGGGGTGGGCAGGGCCGCCAGGGTGGGGGCCGTCGCCGGGTTGAGATGGCGGAGCATCCCGTACCCCAGTCCGTCGCCGGGGACGGACCGCAACTGCTCCTTGACGCGCTTGACCAGCCGGCCCGCCGCCGCGCCGCCGGAGCGGACCTCGGCGAAGTCCAGCACCCCGGGGTCGAGCCGGACCGGGTGGACCCCGGTGAACCAGCCGACCGTGCGGGTCAGATCCATCTCCCCGGTCAGCGGCTCCCGGCCGTGCCCCTCCAGCGCGACCAGCATCCCCCCGTCGAACCCCTCGCCCCGGGAGCGCCGCCACTCCCCGACGGCGGCGACCAGCGCCGCGAGCAGCACATCGTCGACCCCGGCGTGGAAGGCCGCGGGGACGCTGGTGAGCAGCGCGGTGGTCACCTCGGCCGGCAGGGTCAGCGGCACCCGGTCGAAGCCGTGCGCCAGCTTGTCCTCGGCCGGGTCGAGCGGCCGTTCGCCCAGGATCAGTTCGGACCCGGCGAGCATCTCCGTCCACCGCGGCAGCTCGCTCACCCGCTGCTGGCTCCGGGCCTGCTCGGCCAGCTCCCCCGCCCAGCGGCGGAAGGAGGTCCCCACCGGTTCGAGCGCGACCTCCGCGCCCGTCTCCAGCGTGCGGTACGCCAGCGCCAGATCGGGCACGAGAATCCGCCAGGACACCCCGTCCACGACGATGTGGTGCGCGGCCACCAGAAGACGGCCCGGCACCCCCGGCCCGAGGTCGAACCAGACGGCCCGCACCATCTGCCCCGCGTACGGGTCGATCCGCCGGGCGGTCTCCCGGGCCTCCGCGTTGACCAGGGCGGACAGCTCCTCGTCGGTCAGCCCCGCCGCGTCCACCCGGCGCACCAGATCCGCCGCCGGCGCGCGCCCGCCCGCCTCCGGGACCAGCAGCCGCTCCGCTCCGCCGGGCTCGTCGGCGGCGACCAGCTCGGCACGGAGCAGATCGTGGTGGTCCAGCACGGCCGCCAGGGCCGCCGTGAGCCGCGCCTCCTCCAGCTCCGCCGGAACCGCCAGCAGCATCGACTGCGTACCGGAGCGGGCCACCGAACCGGACTGCCCGGCCAGCTCCCGCATCACCGGCGTCAGCGGCACATCGCCGGTCGCCACGTCGTCGACGGCGTCCGCGCCCTCCCCGTTCTCCACGGTCCCGGCGACCCGCGCCAGCTCCGCCGGGGTCTTCAGCTCGAACACCTGGCGCGGGGTGATCACCACTCCGGCCCTGCGGGCCCGCGACACCACCAGCATCGACATGATCGAGTCGCCGCCGAGGCCGAAGAAGGAGTCCTCGGCGCCCACCTTCTCCAGGTTGAGCACCTCCGCGAAGAGCCCGCAGAGCAGCTCCTCCACCGGGGTCGCGGCGGCCCGTCCGGTGACCCGCCCGGCGAAGTCCGGCGCGGGCAGCGCCTCCCGGTGCAGCTTGCCGTTGACCGTCACCGGCAGCCCGTCCAGGGCGATCACCGCGACCGGGACCATGTAGTCGGGGAGCCGGTCGGCGACATGCGCGCGCAGCGCCTCCTGGTCGACCGTCCCCGCGTCCTCCGGGACGACATACGCCACCAGCCGTTTGACCCCCGGCTGGTCCTCGCGGGCGATCACCACGGCCTGCCGGACGGCGGGGTGCGCGGCGAGCACCGCCTCGATCTCGCCGGGCTCGACGCGGTAGCCGCGTATCTTCACCTGCCCGTCGGCGCGCCCGGCGAAGAGGAGTTCCCCGTCCGGGCTCCACCGCGCCAGGTCCCCGGTGCGGTACATCCGCCGCCCGGCCGGGCCCGCCGGACCGCCGCCCGCGGGCGCCGGGAAGGGGCAGGCCACAAAGCGCTCGGCGGTGAGCGCCGCCTGTCCGACATAGCCGCGCGCCACCCCGGACCCGGCGATGTACAGCTCGCCCGTCACCCCCGGCGGCACCGGGCGGAAGGCGTCGTCCAGGACATAGGCCGAGGAGTTGTCCATGGGGTGGCCGATGGGCACCAGATCGGGCACCTCGCGGCCGGCGGTGAAGGCGATCTGGGTGGTGAACGCGGTGGTCTCGGTGGGCCCGTAGGTGGAGCGGACCACCAGGCCGGGGTGGGTCTCCAGCAGGACGCGGATGGCGTTCGCGGAGACCACGTCACCACCGGTGGACACCTCGCGCACCCCGGTGAAGATCTCCGGGTGCTGCTCGGCGAGCACCCCGAAGAGCCCGGCCGTCGCATGGACGTTGGTGACCCGCCGGTCCGCGATGAGCCGCCCGCGCGCCACGGCGTCGACCTCCCCCGGCGGTACGACGACCAGCTCCCCGCCCCGCAGCAGCGGCACCCACAGTTCGTAGGTCGACGCGTCGAAGGCGTGGTTGGCCTGGACGAGGACGCGCTCCACGGTCTCGTCGCGCCAGCTCCCGTCCAGGCAGAAGCTCAGCACATTGCCGTGGGTGGCGCCGACGCCCTTGGGTTCGCCGGTGGAGCCGGAGGTGTAGAGGACGTACGCCAGATGGTCGGCGGTCAGCGGTACGCCCGGGTTCTCCGCGCCCGGGCCCTCCACCAGGGTCTCGAAGGCCACCGGGAAGAGGGCGGCGCTGAACGGGTTCTCGCCGCCGAGCCGGCCGGCGGTCCCCCGGTCGAGCAGGACGAGGGAGACCTCCGCTTCGGCGGAGCGGCCGTGCAGCGGCACATAGGCGCCCCCCGCCTTGACCACCGCGAGCAGCGCGGTGACCAGCGCGGCGGAGCGCTCCAGCACCACGCCGACCCGGCTCTCCGGGCCGACCCCGGCGGCGATCAGCCGGTGCGCGAGCCGGTTGGCGCGTGCGTTGAGCTGCGCGTACGTCAGGGTCTCGGCGCCGTCGGTCACGGCGGGCGCGTCCGGGGCCGCGGCGGCCCGGCGCTCGAAGGCGGTGGCGACGCAGCCGCCGGGCAGCGGGCGGGCGGTGTCGTTCCAGCCCTCCAGGACCCGGTGGCGCTCCTGCTCGTCGAGGAGTTCGGCCCGGCCGACGAGGGTGGACGGGTCGTCGGCTATCTGGGTCAGCAGCCGGACCAGCCGGGCCATCAGGGACTGGACGGTGCCCTCGTCGAAGACGTCGGGGCGGTAGTCCAGGCGGAGTTCCATCGCGTCGGCCGGGGTGACGACCAGGGTGAGGGGGTAGTGGGCGGCCTCCTCGCCGCCCGCTCCGGTGATCCGGATCTGGCCGTCGGCGGGGGCCGCGTCGGGTGTGCCGCCGCGGGCGCCGGGCGGGGGGCCGCCGTGCAGCGGGCCCGCGGCGCCGGGCGGCCGGGCCCCGTGCGGCCCTTCCGTGCCCGGGGGCGGCCCGGGGGGACGGCCCTGGGGCGGTCCCGGCGGAGGGCCCTGGGGCGGCCCGGGCGGGGGGCCGTCGCGCCGGGGGCCCGGCGCGCCGCCCGGACCGGGTTCGCCCGTCTGGCCGCGCGGCCCCGTGCGCGGCTGCTGGACCGGCCCGCGCGGATAGTTCTGGTAGACGACCAGCGCGTCGAAGGTCGCCCCGGGGCCCGCCACCCGCTGGATCTCGGTGAGACCGAGGTGCTGGTGCTCCAGCATCGCCGAGTGCTGGCCCTGGAGCCGCTCCAGGACCGCGCTGAACGGCAGCGCCGGGTCCAGACCGACCCGTACCGGCACGGTGTTGATGAAGAGCCCGAGCATCCGCTCCACGCCCGGCAGATCGGCCGGCCGGCCGGACACGGTGGCGCCGAACACCACATCGCCGCGCCCGGAGAGCAGGCCGATCAGCACGGCCCAGGCACTCTGCACGACGGTGTTGAGGGTCACCCCGTGGCTCTGCGCCACCCCGCGCAGCGACTCGGCGAGGCCGTATCCGGCCCGGGAGACGACATGCTGGAGCATCACGGGCGGGCCGCCCCGGTCGGCGGGGCCGACCAGCGTCGGTTCGGGGGCGTCCGCGAGCAGCTCCCGCCACGCGGCGCGGGCGACGTCCTTGTCCTGGCGGACCAGCCACTCCAGATAGGTGCGGTACGGAGTCACCGGCGGCAGCACCCCGGCGTCGCCCCCGGCCCCGTACACCTCCCACATCTCCCCGAAGAGGATCGGCAGCGACCAGCCGTCCATGAGGATGTGGTGGATCGTCACGACCAGCCGGTGGCGCTCCGGGCCGAGTCTGACCAGCAGCACCCGCAGCAGCGGCGGTACGGCGAGGTCGAACCGCGCCCGGTCCGCGTCGGCGGCGCGGGCCTCGGCCTCCCGGGCCGCCTCCTCGTCCAGTCCGGCGAGGTCCACCATCCGCCAGGGCAGCGGGGCCCGCTTGGCGATCACCTGGACCGCGTCGCCGGAGCCCCGGGTCTGGAAACCGGCCCGCAGGCTGGCGTGCCGGTCGAGCAGCGCCTGCCACGCGGCCCGCAGCCGCTCGGGCTCCACCCGTCCTTCGAGGGTGAGCACGCGCTGTCCGACATAGACGTCGCGGGGCGCGTCCTCGTCGTAGGCGGCGTGGAAGAGCAGTCCTTCCTGGAGTGGCGCGAGCGGCCACACGTCCTCGACCTGCATCTGGGTCAACGTCTTCTCCTTCTCACCGGGCATGACGCGAGGGCGTCGGAGCGGGGGGCCACCGAGGGGGCGGTTGTCGTGGGCATCAGCGGGGCGGCGGGGGCAGCAGATGCGGCCTTCCGCCGCCCCCGCCGGGCGGCGGGAGCAGATGGGGTCGGCCTCCGCCGCCGGGGAGCGGGCCGAGCGGCCCTCCGTGCGGGCCCCCTCCCGGCCCGCCGTTCGGACCCCCGTGCGGACCCCCGTGCGGTCCGCCGGCGCCGTGCGGTCCGCCGGCGCCGTGCGGTCCGGTGGGTACGGGGCCGGGGGCGCCGGGCCCCCGGGTGAGCTGGGTCCGGTACAGCTCCGCGTACACCCCGTCCAGCGCGAGCAGTTCGTCGTGGACACCGCGCTCCACGATCCGTCCGCCGTCGACCACCAGGATCTGGTCGGCGTCGCGGACGGTGGCGAGCCGGTGGGCGATCACCAGCGAGGTGCGGCCGGCCAGCGCGGTCCGCAGCGCCCGCTGCACCGCCGCCTCGGACTCGGAGTCGAGATGGGCGGTGGCCTCGTCCAGGACCACCACCGACGGGGCCTTGAGCAGCAGCCGCGCGATGGCGATGCGCTGCTTCTCGCCGCCGGAGAAGCGGTAGCCGCGATCGCCGACGACGGTGTCGAGCCCGTCGGGGAGCGAGCTGATCAGCCGCCAGATCCGGGCGGCGTCGCAGGCCTCGATCAGCTCGCGCTCGCTCGCGCCGGGACGGGCGTACTCCAGGTTGGCGCGGAGCGTCTCGTGGAAGAGGTGCGCGTCCTGGGTGACCATGCCGACGGTCTCGCGGAGCGACTCCAGCGTGAGATCGCGGACGTCGTGGCCGCCGATCCGCACGGTGCCCCGCTGGGGGTCGTAGAGCCGGGGCACCAGATGGGTGAGGGTGGTCTTGCCGGCGCCCGACGGGCCGACCAGCGCGGTGAGCTTCCCGGCCGGGGCGCGGAAGCTGATGCCGTCGAGGGTCCAGGAGTCGTCGGGCCGTTCGGGCGCGGGGGCCGCGAGCGCCTCCAGCGAGGCGAGGGAGACCTCGGAGGCCGCCGGGTAGCGGAACCGTACGTCCTCGAACGCGACCTCCGGCGCGGTGGCGGCCGGCGCGGGCAGGGCGCGGGCCCCGGGCCGTTCGGTGATCAGCGGCTTGAGGTCCAGCACCTCGAAGAGCCGGTCGAAGCTGACGAGCGCCGTCATGACCTGCGCCTGGGCGTTGGAGAGCTGGTTGATCGGGCCGAACAGCCGGGTGAGCAGGGTGGCGAGGGCGACCAGGGTGCCGATCTGGAAGGCGCCGTCGATGACCAGCGAGCCGCCGATCCCATAGGTGACGGCCGTGGCGAGCGAGGCGAGCAGGGTCACCGAGAGCAGCAGCAGCCGGGAGTGGACCCCGGTGACGATCCCGAGGTCGCGGACCCGGGCCGCGCGGTCCGAGAAGAGCCGGGTCTCGTCGGCGGGCCGGCCGTAGAGCTTGGTCAGCAGGGCGCCCGCGACATTGAACCGCTCGTTGAGCATGGTGCCCATCTCGGCGTCCACCTGCATGGACTCCCGCAGCAGCCGCTGGAGTCTGCGGCCGACGACCCGCCCGGGAAGGATGAAGAAGGGCAGCACCACCACGGCGAGGACTCCGACCGCCCAGGAGAGATAGAAGATCGTGCCGAGCACCAGCAGCAGCACCAGGGTGCTGGACATCACCATCGACAGCAGCGAGGTCATCGCCTGCTGGGCGGCGACCACGTCGGTGTTGAGCCGGCTGACCAGGGAACCCGTCCGGGCGCGGGTGAAGAAGGCGAGCGGCTGGCGCTGCACATGGTCGAAGACGGCGGTGCGCAGGTCGTAGACGAGCCCCTCGCCGATCCGGCCGGAGAGCCGGCTCTCCAGGAGCCCGGCACCCGCCTGGAGCACCGCGAGCGCGCCGACGGTGAGGGCGACCCGGACCACCACGGAGGTGTCCCGGGGAAGGATGCCGTCATCGATGAGGACCTTGAACAGCAGCGGGGTGGTGACGATCATCAGCGCGTCCAGCGCGGTGATGACCAGCAGCGCGGCGACGGTGCCCCGGTAGGGCCGGAGATAGGGCAGAACGCGCCGCAGGGTGCCCGGGGTGATCTGCTGCCGGTCCGGGGACTCGGGGCCGAATCCGCCCCGCACCTGGATGAGGGGGCCCGGTCCACCGATCATGAGACGGGAACCCGCGCGGTGGTGGCGGGCGCGCCGCCCATGGCGGTGACCAGGCTCAGCGGGCGCATGTCCGTCCAGACCCGCTCGATGAAGTCCAGGCAGGCGGTGCGGGCGCCGGGGCCGTGGGCGACCGCCCAGCCCCCGGGTATGTCCGCGAACGCGGGCCAGAGGGAGAACTGGCCCTCGTCGTTGACGAGCGCCAGAAAGGTACCGTCCGCGTCGTCAAAGGGGTTGGCCACAACAAATCCTTTCCTTGTTCCTGGGGAACCGGATTGTGCTGAGCGAAGGCATGACCGTGCGGGATATCAATCACTCCGGGACGGCGCATTCCGGGATGGCGCATTCGGGGACGGCGGAGCGCTTTCCCGCTCCCCCTGCCGAGGCCCCAGAGTCACACGGCGCGCGGCGCGCGGACAAGAGTCGCCCGCGCTGTCCGAGTGCGGAGTTGATCATTGGTAATTCGGGCCGCGTCCCCATGCCGCGTCCAAATGGTGTTCTTCCGCAGTTGGACGACGCGCCCGGCGGGTACTCCCGGGCGGAATGGGGTGACGGCCGGCGGGAGAACCCGCGTCAGGCGGGGTGGCCTTCGAGCGGGAGCATCAGATGGACGGGGAGGTCGGTCCGCCGGTGCACCCGGAGCTTGCGGTAGACGCGGGTGAGGTGCTGTTCCACCGTGCTCATCGTGATGTGCAGGTGCTGGGCGATCTGGCGGTTGGTGTAGCCGCTGGCCGCGAGGCCGGCGACGCGCCGCTCGGAGACGCTCAGCCCGGCGAGCGGCCCCTCGCCGCCGTCCCGCTCGGGCGGTTCGGGCAGTTCGGCGGGGAGCAGCAGGGGCCGCGCCTCCTCGGCGGGCTCGACACCGCACTCCGCCGCGAGCTGCCGGGCCCGCTGTTCCATGGCCCGGGCCGGGCCCTCCTGGCCCCGGGCGCGGCAGACGTCGCCGAGGTCCGCGAGGGCGCGGGCCAGCTCCAGCCGGTCGCCCGCCCGCTCCAGCAGCCGCACCGCCGTTCCCAGCGCCTTGGCGCGGGCGGGCGCGTCGCAGGCGGCGGCGAGCACCCGCAGCGATATTCCCCGGGTTCTGAACTGGCCCGGGCGGATGCGTTTCAGCTGTTCCGACACGAGCCGCCCGGCGGCTTCCCGCTCGCCCAGCGCGATATGGGCGCGGGCGAGATCACTGCGCCAGGGAACGAATGCGGGGGTGTCGAATCCCCAGCGGATCATCAGTTCGCCGCATGCCTGGAATTCCGCGAGTGCGGCCTGCGGTCGGTCTATCATCAAATAATAGTTTCCCCGGGCCTGGAGATAGGGGAGACAGACCGGAGTGTGGAACATCGCGTCCGGAACCGGAATGTCGAGGCACTGTTCCGCCTCGTCGTGCCGCCCCCGCGCGATGAGCGCGGAGAGCAGCACGGAGACCGGAAAGCCGAGGGCGACACCCCACCCCTGGGACGGAATCAGGGTGAGCGCCTCGTGGGTGGCCTTCTCGGCGCTCTCCAGCTCCCCGCGCCGCAGATGGACGGCGGCACGGAGCGCGAGGAAGAGGGCGTTGCCCAGCGGGGGGCCCTGTGCGGCGGCGGGGCCGAGCCGCTCGCAGGCGCTCTCCGCGCGATCGGGCTCGTCGGAGTGGACCAGGGCGGCGACGGCGGCGAGCGCCGCCATGGAGCCGGGCGCCCGGCCGGGGTGCCGCAGAATGCGCTCGGCGCGTACGAGGGTGTCCTGCCCGGGGTCGGCGGCGGGGCCGGGAGCGGGGCCGGGGCCGGCCGGTTCGGCACCGGGCGGTTCGGCGCGGGCAGGCTCGGCACCGGGCGGTTCGGCGCGGGCAGGCTCGGCACCGGGCGGTTCGGCGCGGGCCTGGGCGCGGAAGGACGTCAGCAGGGCGGCGGTCTCGTGGGAGCGCGGCGGCGCGGACGGGAAGGGGGCGGCGGGGGCGCCCTCGCACGGGACGGAGGGAGAGCCCCCGCACGGGGCGGAGGCGGCGGGGGCCGCCGGGGCGCGGTCGAGGCCCGGGTAGCCGAAGGGGAGCCACCACAGGGGAGCCGGGGGGCCGGGGCGCCCCGCCGGACGGTCCATCAGACCGAGCGCCTCGTCGACGCGGCCGAGCCAGAGCAGCCAGGAGACCGGCAGGGCGGCGCGGGCCGCCGGCAGCGCTCCGTCCCGTACGGCGAGCACCAGTTCGGGGAGGCGGCGCGCGGCGACCGCCGGATCGAGCTGCCACTCCGCTTCGGTGAGGTCGAGCAGGACGGCGGGCCGCTGCTCCTCGTCCGCGCACTCCTGGAGGGCGAGCCGGAGCAGCGGGATCGCCCGCTGCCGGTCCCCGCCCGACCGCGCCTGCCGGGCCGCGTCCCGGAGCGCGGCGACCGCCCAGGGCGCGTCCGCCCGGTCGGCGGCGAGCAGCCGGTGCGCCACGGCGGGCGCGGGCGCGCCCAGGCCGTGCAGCACCTGCGCCACCCGGACGTACAGCGCGGTACGGGCCTCGGGCCGCATCCCGCCGAGGACGGCGGCCGGGACGGCCGGGTGGCGGAACCCCCCGGGGCCGAGCAGTCCGGTGGCCCGCAGCGCCTCCCGGGCCGGGCCCACCGACTCGGCGTCGTACTGCGCCAGTTCGCCCAGCGCCGCGTCCGACACATCCTCCCCGAGGACCGCCATGGCCTGCGCGAGCGCGGTGGACTCCGAGTGGAAGAGACAGGTGAGGACGGCCTGCCGGAAGGATTCGCCGAAGACGGGCACGGCGCGGGGCGCGGGCCCGGCGCCGAGGGTGTCCTCGATCAGCGCGTGCGCGAGGAGGGGGTTGCCTCCGCTGGCCGTGTGGCACTCGGCGGCCAGCCGCTCCACGGCCGGGGGCGCGAAGTGCCCGGCCAGCAGGGCGGCCGTGCCCTGTTCCGTCAGCGGTCCGACGCGCAGCCGCCGGGCGCCGGGCCTGCGGAGCAGTTCGGCGTGGACCAGGGGGTGCGGCCGGGAGGCGCGCACTGCCTGGGTCAGCACCAGCAGCACCCGCGCGCCGCCCGGCCGCCGCACCAGGTGGAGCAGCAGATGCAGCGAGGACGCGTCCGCGTGGTGGATGTCGTCCACCCCGATGACCAGGGGGGCGCCGCCCGCCGCGGTGAGCAGGATCTCGCCGAGGGCGCCGAGGACGCGGGCGGGGACCTGGAGGGCCGCGCCCGGTTCGGTTCCGGCCGGGGTCACGGTGGTGTGCGCGGTGGCCGGTTCGGCACCCGGGCCGCCGTGGGTGCCGGCGGCGCGCGCGCCCTCCCGCAGCAGCCGGTCGGCCCGCGCGATCCGGCGGGCCGTCAGGGCCGACGCCTGGAAGAGCTGGCCGACCGCGCCGAGTGGAAGATCGCGCTCCACCCGGGAGGCCGAGGCGGTGAGGAAGACCCCGCCGGACGCGGTGACACGGGCCCCGAAGGCGTCGAGCAGAGTGGTCTTGCCGGTGGCGGCGGCCCCCTCGACCAGCACCACCCGGCCCGGGGGCCGCTCGTCGGCGAGTGCCTCCTCCAGTATCCGGAGTTGCTCGGTCCGCTCCACCACGCTCATGCCAGGCATGTCCCCCGCCCCCCAAGCAGCCGCCCTCCTGCCTGCGCGTGCCCGCCGAGCCGCCGAGCCGCCGGGCAGACGGCGCCACGGCCGGCGCGGGGCCGGACAGGGAGCCGCTCCTGCTGACTCTCGCACCGACGGGCCGTCAGGACAAACGTCTGTTTGTGGCCTGTTTCGAGCATGAACAGAGCCTCGGCGAGCGGCCCGAGGGGCGCGCGACAGGCGCGCGCGCCGGTGCGGAGGGCCCGCGCGGACCACCCGTACCGCGCGCCGCACAGCCCCTCCACAGCCGTTCCACATCCGCCTCACAGCGCATCACCAGCCAGAACAGCCCACTGGGGCCACGCCGGGTCCCCACCGAACCCGGATGGCGCGGTGACCTTCCTGTGACGGCGCCCATGGTCTACTCCTCACGCACGGCTCCACCGCCGTCACGGTAAGTCCAGTCGACGTCGTGACCAGAGGAAATACGTCATCCGTTGGGGATACGTCTATGCAACTGATCGAGCGGGAACGGGAGCTGGCGACGCTGCGCGGGCTCCTCACCGGAAGTCTGGGCGGGCAGGGGGGCGTTGCGCTCATCAGCGGAGCGGTGGCCTCCGGCAAGACCGCGCTGCTGCGCTCCCTCTCGGCGGACGCCGAGGCGTCCGGGGCGCTCCTCCTCCGCGTCACGGCGGTCGCGGCGGAGCGCCGCACCCCGCTGAGCGTCGCGCACGCCCTGCTGCGCGCGCTCCCCGGACACACCGGACGGCCGCTCGCGCCCGCGCGGGCCGGGGAGCCGTCCCCCGACACCCTGCGCGGGTTCTCCGCCGCGCTGCTCGCCGGGTCCGCGCGCACCCCGCTGGTCATCGGCGTCGACGACACGCACCACGCGGACCCCGCGTCCCTGCGCTGTCTGCTCCACCTCGCCCACCGATTACGGTCCGCCCGGATTCTGCTGGTCCTCACCGAGCGCGGCGGGGGCTGGCCCGACGATCCGCTGCTGCACGCCGAGTTGCGGAGCCGGCCGCACTGCGTCCGGATCGGTCTCGGCCCGCTGTCGCGCGCCGGGCAGACCCAGCTGCTCACCGAACGGCTCGGCGCCGCGAAGGGGCTCCGTCTCGCCGCCGCCTGCCACAGCCTCACCGGGGGGAATCCCCTGCTGGTACGGGCCCTGCTGGCCGATCACCGACGGCTCGGCCCGACCGTGGGGCCCGCTTTCACCCAGGCGTGGACGGAGTGTCTGCACCGGGGGGAGCCGGGGCTCCACGAGGTCGCCGGGGCGCTGGCGGTCCTGCCCGACGCGGCCCCGGCGGGGCTGGTGGGGCGGCTGCTCGGCCGGGACACGGCGCGGGTGGCGCATCTCGTCGCCACCATGGACGCGGCGGGGCTCCTGGACGCCGGGCGCTTCCGCCACCCGGTGCTGCGCACCGCCCTGCTCGACGCCATGCCCGCGCGGGGGCGGGCCGCGCTCCACACCCGCACCGCCCGGCTGCTCCACGACCACGGCCACGCCGCACTGAGCGTCGCGGAGCACCTGATCGCGGCCTCCAGAGCCGGGACGGCGGACCCGGGGCAGGGGGCGCCCTGGGCGGTCGCCGTGCTCCAGGAGGCGGCGGGGCGGGCCTGGGCCGAGGGGGAGCGGCAGCTCGCGCTGGTGTGTCTGGGCACGGCGCACGGGATCTGCCCAGAGGGGCCGGAGCGGGTGCGGGTGGTGGGGGCGCTCGCGCGGGCGCGGTGGCGCACCGATCCGGTGACGGTGCTGCCGCTGCTGCCGGAGTTGTGCGGTGCGGCGCGCGAGGGGGGGCTGGACGGGCGGGGTGCCGCGGGGCTCCTCGGCGCCCTGCTGTGGTTCGGCCGCACCCGGGAGGCCTCCCGCCTCCTCGCCCTCCCGGCCCCTCCGCCCTGGCACGCGGCCACCCTCCTGGCAGCCTGCGCCTACCCCGAACTGCTCCCCCCTCCACCCCCTGAGCAAGCCCCTCCCCCACCGCCCCCCCGCACCACCCCGACCTGTCCACCACTTGAGAACGAACCCCGAGCCAACCCAGCCGGCCCGCCGCTTCAGGACGGACCCCGACCAATCCGAGCCCGTCCGGCGATTGAGGACGGACCCCGCACCACGGGACCCCGCACAGTGCGGGCCACGGTCGGGGACCAGCCCCCGAACCCCCGCGCCTCAAACGCCGGCGAGGCTGAATATGCCCAGCCCCTCGAAACGGCTGGGCCTGCTCAAGTCCCGGAAGCCGCCGGGCATGCCCGGATCACCGCAGAGGCCAAGGCTGCCCAGCCCACCGGAGAGCCGGGCACCCACCCCCCGGCAAACCCGAACACCCCAGCCGGTCCGCCCCTTGAGGACGGACCCCGACCAATCCCAGCCGGCCCGCCACTTGAGAACGAACCCCGAGCCAACCCAGCCCGCCCGCCACTTGAGAACGAACCCCGAGCCAACCCAGCCCGCCCGCCACTTGAGAACGAACCCCGAGCCAACCCAGCCCGCCCGCCACTTGAGAAC
>NZ_JBEOYB010000055.1:0-56162 GCF_040296845.1 Streptomyces sp. NPDC001985 | reverse complement strand
ACCCCCCCTGCCGTCGGCCGCCGCGCGCCGGGCGGCCCCCCCCCCCGCCCCCCCCCGCGGGGGGCGCGGCGGGGGCCCCCCCGCCCCCCCGCCCCCCCCCCGCCCGTTCAGCCGGCCGGGATCTCCTCCGTCCGCACCGGCCGGTGCTCGCGCCGGGACAGCTCGCAGGCCTCCGCGATCCGCAGCGCCGCCAGCGCCTCCCACCCGTCGCACGGGTTCTCCGCCTCTCCCCGCAGCAGCCTGACGAAGGTGTCCAGCTCCGCCTCGTACGCGGGCGCGAACCGCTCCAGGAAGCCGGGCCACGGCCTGTCCGCGTGCGGCGGGCCCTTCGGCTCCGTCGAGGTGATCGGCGTACGGTCGTCCAGCCCCACCGCGTACTGGTCCAGCTCGCCCGCCAGCTCCATCCGGACGTCGTAGCCCGCGCCGTTGAACCGGGTCGCCGTCGCCGTCACCAGCGTGCCGTCGTCCAGGGTGAGCAGCGCCGCGGCGGTGTCCACATCACCGGCGGCGCGGAACATCGCCCCACCCGCGTCGGAGCCGGTCGCGTACACCTCCACGACCTCCCGGCCGGTCACCCAGCGCACCATGTCGAAGTCGTGCACCAGACAGTCCCGGTACAGCCCGCCGGAGAGCGGCAGATACTCCGCGGGCGGCGGCGCCGGGTCCGAGGTGATCGCCCGTACGGTGTGCAGCCGGCCCAGCCGCCCCGAGCGCAGCAGCTCGCGGGCGGTCGTGTAGCCCGCGTCGAAGCGGCGCATGAAACCGAGCTGGAGGACGGTGCCCGCCGCCTCCACCTGGCGCAGCGCGCTGATCGTGCCCGGCAGATCCGCCGCTATGGGCTTCTCGCAGAAGGCCGGGAGCCCGGCGCGGGCCGCCCGGGCGATCAGCTCGGCGTGCGAGGCGGTCGCCGAGGCGATCACCACGGCGTCCACGCCCCAGGAGAAGATCTCGTTGGCGCTGGGGGCCGCCGTGGCGCCGGTGCGCTCGGCCACGGCCGCCGCCCGCGCCGGGTCCGCGTCCGCCACGACCAGTGAACCGACCTCCCGGTGGCGGCTGAGCACGCCCGCGTGGAAGGAGCCGATCCGTCCCGTCCCGATCAATCCGATGCGCATGGGCCAAAAATGGCGCCGCGCCGCCACCGTGTCAACACTTTGTCCTGACAATCGAACCTCACGACTTCCCGTCACCTGGGGCGGCGACTACGCTCGCCCCCGTGCCCAAGCAGCCCAGACACGTGACGGCCTCGTCCCTGTCTCTCCAGCTGAGCGTGGACCGCACCAGCCCGGTCCCGCTCTACTTCCAGCTGTCCCAGCAGCTGGAGGCGGCGATCGAGCGCGGCGTGCTCACCCCCGGCAGCCTGCTCGGCAACGAGATAGAACTGGCGGGCAGACTCGGTCTCTCCCGGCCGACCGTGCGCCAGGCCATCCAGTCCCTCGTCGACAAGGGCCTGCTGGTACGCCGCAGGGGAGTCGGCACCCAGGTCGTGCACAGCCAGGTCCGGCGCCCGCTGGAGCTGAGCAGCCTCTACGACGACCTGGAGGCGGCCGGCCAGCGCCCGGCGACCGTGGTCCTGGGCAGTGCCCCCGAGCCGGCCGGCGCCCGGGTCGCCGCCGCCCTCGGTCTCGCGGAGAACAGCGAGGTCCAGCGGATCGAGCGGCTGCGGTACGCCCACGGCGAGCCGATGGCCCTGCTGACCAACCACCTCCCCGCCGGGGTGCTCGACTGCGCGACCGAGCAGCTGGAGGCCACCGGCCTCTACCGGCTGATGCGGGCCGCCGGGACCACCCTGCACAGCGCCCGCCAGTCGGTCGGCGCCCGGGCCGCCACCGCCGCCGAGGCCGAGCTGCTCGCCGAGGAACCGGGCGGACCGGTGCTGACGATGGAGCGCACCACCTTCGACGACACCGGGCGCGCCGTCGAATTCGGCTCCCACCTCTACCGCGCCTCCCGGTACTCCTTCGAGTTCCAGCTCCTGGTCCGCTCCTGACCCGCGCGGGTCCGCGGCCCGTGCGGGTCCGGTCCGGGAGAGCCCCGGCCCCCGCCGCGTAAGGATGTTCGGACAAAGTCTTGACGGCGCCGGGTGGCCGCCGTAGACACTCACCCAGCCGCAACCCGGCGGCCGGGAGAGAAGGCGGAATCCACCATGCGTACCTCTCGCACGGCAACGGCCCTGCTCACCGCGTGCGCGCTGGCCCTCATCGCCGGATGCAGCGGCTCCGGCGGCAAGGAGGCCACGGACGGCGGCGGCACCGGGGAGCCGGGGAGGGCCGGGGGCGGCGGAGCCCCGGCGACGGGTGAACGGCTGAAGATCGCCATGGTGACCCACTCCGGCGAGGGCGACACCTTCTGGGACATCGTCCAGAGCGGCGCGAAGGTCGCGGCCCGCAAGGACAACGCGGACTTCCTCTACGCCGCCCACAAGGAGGGCAAGGAGCAGGCCCAGCTCGTCCAGACCTACATCGACCAGAAGGTCGACGGCATCGTCGTCACCCTCGCCAAGCCCGAGGCGGTCGGCGCGGTCGTGAAGAAGGCCGTCGCGGCCGGGATACCCGTGGTCACCATCAACTCCGGCGCCGATTTCTCCCGGGACCTCGGCGCCCTCGGCCACATCGGCCAGGACGAGACCGTGGCGGGCGAGGCGGTCGGCGAGGCGCTCAACGAACGGGGCCGGAAGAAGGCCCTCTGCGTCATCCACGAGCAGGGCAATGTCTCCCTGGAGGCCCGCTGCGACGGGGTGCGGAAGACCTTCGGCGGCACGGTCGAGAACCTCCACGTCGAGGGCACGAACATGCCCCAGACCACCTCCTCCGTCGAGGCGAAGCTCCAGAGCGCCGCGTCCATCGACAGCGTGGTCACCCTCGGCGCGCCGTTCGCCGCCGCCGCCGTCAAGGCGAAGTCGGGCGCCGGCTCCCGCGCCGAGATCAGCACCTTCGACCTCAACGCGGAGGTCGTCGCACAGCTCAAGGGCGGGGAGATCGGCTTCGCGGTCGACCAGCAGCCCTACCTCCAGGGCTATCTCGCCGTCGACCAGCTCTGGCTCCACAAGGTCAACCGCAATGTCACCGGCGGCGGCCGTCCGGTCCTCACCGGCCCGGCCCTGGTCACCGGGAAGGACGTACCCGCCCTGGAGAGGCTCACACGGGAGGGCACCCGGTGACCACCGCCCACAGACCCCCGCCGGACCGTCGCACACGGCACCGTACGAGGTACGGAGCGTGTCCATCGGGGCACCCGGCGTACCCGATGCCCACCCCCCGACCTGGCGTGACCCATACTTGGGCGGCTGGGGCGCGATATGTCGCCCCCCGGTCGCACCGGAAAGCAGTACGGCAAGAAGGGCACGGCGTCGTGGCAAGGGCAAGGACAGGGGTACGCGCACTCGGCGCGCTGCTGGCGGCGGTGCTCGGAGCGTCCCTCGCGGGATGCAGCAGCACCGGCGGCAAGCGCGCGGAGGACGCCCGCAAGGCCCAGGCGGCGACCGCCGGCAAGGCCGCGGTGACCACACCCCGCTGGACTTTCGCCATGGTCACCCACTCGGGCGACGGCGACACCTTCTGGGACATCGTCCAGAAGGGAGCCGAGGAGGCCGCCGCCAAGGACAACATCAACTTCCTCTACTCCAAGAACGACGAGGGCCAGCAGCAGGCCCAGCTCGTCCAGACCGCGATCGACAAGAAGGTCGACGGGCTGATCGTCAGCCTCGCCAAGCCCGACGCCATGAAGGACGTGGTGAGGAAGGCCGTCGCCGCGGGCATCCCCGTGATCACCGTGAACTCGGGCTCCGAGCAGTCCAAGGCCTACGGCGCGCTCACCCACATCGGCCAGGACGAGACCGTCGCCGGTGAGGCCGTCGGCGACGAGCTGAACAAGCGGGGCGAGAAGAAGGCCGTCTGCGTCCTGCACGAGCAGGGCAACGTCGGGCACGAGCAGCGCTGCGCCGGAGCGAAGAAGACCTTCGACGGCGAGATGCGGAACCTCTACGTCGACGGCACCAACATGCCCGACGTCCAGGCGACCATCGAGGCCAAGCTCCAGACCGACCGCTCCATCGACGCGGTCGTCACCCTCGGCGCGCCCTTCGCGGACACCGCCGTCAAGGCGAAGAAGTCCGCCGGGAGCAAGGCCGAGATCGTCACCTTCGACCTCAACGCCAAGGTCGCCGGCGCCCTCAAGGCCGGGACGCTCGGGTTCGCCGTCGACCAGCAGCCGTATCTCCAGGGGTACGAGGCGGTCGACCTGCTCTGGCTCTACCGGTACAACGCCGATGTCCTCGGCGGCGGCCGGCCCGTGCTGACCGGACCGCAGATCATCACCCGGGCGGACGCCGCCGAGCTGGAGGAGTACACGAAGCGGGGGACGCGATGAGCGCCGGCGCACCGGCCGCCGCACCGGGGCGGCCCCCGGCCGCCGACGAACGGCTGCTGCGCACCTCACCCCTGCGCAGGCTGCTGGGCAGGCCCGAGCTGGGCTCGGTCGTCGGGGCCGTCGCCGTCTTCCTCTTCTTCGCGGTCGTCGCGGACTCGTTCCTGCGCGCCGCCAGCCTCTCCACCGTGCTGTACGCGGCCTCCACCATCGGGATCATGGCGGTGCCGGTCGCGCTGCTGATGATCGGCGGGGAGTTCGACCTCTCGGCCGGTGTGCTGGTGACCAGCTCCGCGCTGATCTCCTCGATGTTCAGCTACCAGATGACGGCGAACGTCTGGGTCGGGGTGCTGGTCTCGCTGCTGGTGACCCTCGCGGTGGGGGTCTTCAACGGGCTGCTGCTCACCCGTACCAAACTGCCCAGCTTCATCATCACCCTCGGCACCTTCCTGATGCTGACCGGGCTCAATCTCGGCTTCACCAAGCTGATCAGCGGGACGGTCTCCACCAAGTCCATCGGGGACATGGAGGGCTTCGCCTCGGCGAAGGCGCTCTTCGCCTCCGAGTTCACCCTCGGCGACGTCACCATCAAGGTGACCATCCTGTGGTGGATCGGGCTGGTCGCCCTCGCGACCTGGATTCTGCTGCGCACCCGCTTCGGCAACTGGATCTTCGCCGTCGGCGGCGGCGCGGACGCCGCCCGCGCCGTCGGTGTGCCGGTCGTCCGGACGAAGATCGGCCTCTACATGGGGGTCGCCTTCGCGGCCTGGATCTCCGGGCAGCACCTGCTGTTCTCGTTCGACGTGGTGCAGTCGGGCGAGGGGGTCGGCAATGAGCTGATCTACATCATCGCGGCCGTCATCGGCGGGTGTCTGATCACCGGCGGGTACGGCTCCGCCATCGGCTCGGCGGTCGGCGCGCTGATCTTCGGTATGACCAGCAAGGGGATCGTCTACGCGGAGTGGAACCCGGACTGGTTCAAGTTCTTCCTCGGGGCGATGCTCCTTCTGGCCACCCTGCTGAACGCATGGGTCCGCAAGCGGGCGGAGGCGACACGATGACCGAGGCTCCTGCTGCCGCTCTGGTCGAGCTGGACGAGGTCAGCAAGTACTACGGGAACATCCGGGCCCTCGAAGGGGTGTCGCTGGAGGTGCACGCGGGGGAGATCACCTGCGTCCTCGGCGACAACGGGGCCGGGAAGTCCACCCTCATCAAGATCATCGCGGGTCTGCACCAGCACGACTCGGGCACCCTCTCGATCGAGGGCGAGCAGATCCGGCTGGCCAACCCCAGGGACGCGCTGAACCGGGGCATCGCCACGGTGTACCAGGATCTGGCGGTGGTGCCGCTGATGCCGGTCTGGCGGAACTTCTTCCTCGGCTCCGAGCCGACGAAGGGGGCCGGCCCCTTCAGGCGGCTCGATGTGGCGCGGATGCGCGAGACCACCCGCTCCGAGCTGCTCCGCATGGGGATCGATCTGCGGGACGTCGACCAGCCGATCGGGACCCTCTCGGGCGGGGAGCGCCAGTGCGTCGCGATCGCCCGCGCGGTGTACTTCGGGGCGAAGGTGCTGGTGCTGGACGAGCCGACGGCGGCGCTGGGGGTGAAGCAGTCCGGGGTGGTGCTGAAGTATGTGGCGGCGGCGCGGGACGCCGGGCTCGGGGTGGTGCTGATCACGCACAACCCGCACCACGCGTATCTGGTGGGGGATCGGTTCGTGCTGCTGAAGCGGGGGGCGATGTCGGCGTCGCACACCAAGGACTCGGTCACGCTCGATGAGCTGACGCGGCAGATGGCGGGGGGGAGTGAGCTGGACGACCTCCGCCACGAACTGGAGCGCGCCCCGACCCCGCCCCACCTCGGCGGACCCGAGTAGCCCGCCCAGCACATGGAGAGCCGCGCCGGCGTTTGGGGCGCGGGGGTTCGGGGCTGGTCCCCGACTGCGGCCCGCACTGTGCGGGTGTCCTGTGGTGCGGGGTCCGTCCTCAAACGCTGGACGGGCCGGGTTTGCCCGGGCTGGGGGTCCTGTGGGCCGGGGTCCGTCCTCAAACGCCGGACGGGCTCAAGTTGCCCGGGACGCGCGGGGGCCGGGGCCGGAGGGGAAGGATCATCAGGCCGAGGATCTGGTGGACCGGGCACGGGCCGTACTGCTTCGAGTCCTGGCTCAACGGATAGTCCCCGATCACCACCACATGCCCCACCGGCACCCGCCCCCCACCCCCCGCCACCCCCCTCGGCATCCGATCCCCCTCCACCGCCACCACCCGCTTGATGCACCACTCCACCGCCCCCAGCTCCCCGCTCACCGGCCCCTTCCCCCGCCAGGCGGTCGCCGGGTCCGGGTCGGGGGAGGCGAGGACCGCGATACGGCCGCGGCGCAGGCCCGCCGTGCCGCGGCGGATCAGCACCCGGCTCCCCGGCCGCAGCGCCGGGGACATCGACTCCCCGTCCACGGTGATCGCCACACAGCGCCGGCGGACCCACCACACCACCCCCGCCAGCACCCCCACCCCGGCCCCCGCCCACACGGCCCGCACTCAGCACACCCGTCCGTCGCGCAGCTCCACCGCACGGTCGCACCGGTCCACCACCGAGGCGTCGTGGGTGGCCATCACCACCGTCGTACCGAGGCTCTCCCGCAGCCCCAGCAGCACATCCACGATCTCCGCGCCGGTGCGCGAGTCGAGATTCCCGGTCGGCTCGTCGGCCAGCAGCAGCGCGGGCCGGCCGATCAGCGCCCTCGCTATCGCCACCCGCTGCTGCTGCCCGCCGGAGAGCTTCGACGGCAGCGCGCCGGTGCGCTCCCCGAGCCCCACCGTCTCCAGCAGCCCGCGCGCCCGTGCCCTCTTGTCGAAGGCGGTCCGGTACGGCAGTACCGGGACCATCACATTGTCCAGCGCTGTCAGCGTGGGCAGCAGATGGAAGCGCTGGAAGACGAACCCGACCCCCCGTCGGTAGGCCGCCAGCTCCCGCCGTCCCAGCCCGGTGATCTCCCGTCCGTCGACCTCGATGGTCCCCGCGTCCGGTGTGTCCAGCGCCCCGATGAGATGGAGCAGCGTGGACTTCCCC
Source organism: Streptomyces sp. NPDC001985 (assembly GCF_040296845.1). Taxonomy (NCBI): domain Bacteria; kingdom Bacillati; phylum Actinomycetota; class Actinomycetes; order Kitasatosporales; family Streptomycetaceae; genus Streptomyces; species Streptomyces sp. NPDC001985. The sequence continues at coordinate 48,731 of NZ_JBEOYB010000055.1, read as the reverse complement.
GAACCCGAGGGCCCGGTCAGGGCGAGCACCTCGCCCCGGCCGGCGCTCACCTCCACCCGGTCGCAGGCGTGGACGGGCGAGCCCGAGTCCGCCCGGTAGGTCTTGCACACTCCGCTGACGGTCAGCAACGCTTCCCCGCCTCCTCCGCGTCGTCGGTGTAGCCGGCGGCCTGAATCGCGAAGAGGCGGGCATAGGTCCCCCCGTACCGCATCAGCTCCGCGTGGGTGCCCGCCTCGGTGATCCGTCCTCCGTCGAGCACCACGATCTCATCGGCCCGCCGCACCGTGCCCAGCCGATGCGAGATCAGCAGGGTGGTGGCGCCGTCGGCGAAGGCCCGCAACCGCTCGTGGACGCGCTCCTCGGCCGCCGCGTCCAGCCCCGCGCTCGGCTCGTCGAGGATCAGCAGATCCCGCCCCTCGCGCATCATCGCCCGGGCCAGCGCCAGCCGCTGCCACTGCCCGCCGGAGAGCGTCACCCCGGTGTCGCCCTCTCCCGCCCCTTCGCCCTCCTCAGCGAAGATCCGCGAGAGCAGCGTTCCGTACCCCCGGGGCAGCGCGGACACCAGGTCGTGGGCGCCCGCCCGCTCGGCCGCGGCGACGATCCTGCCGAGGTCGTCGCGGTGCGCCAGATCCCCCAGGCCGATGTTGTCGGCGACGGAGAAGTCGTACTCCACGGAGTCCTGGAACACCGCGCTGATCCGGTCCCGCAGCCGCTCCGGGTCCAGCTCCCGCAGATCCACCCCGTCCCAGCGGATGGCGCCGCGCACCGGGTCGTACAGCCGGCAGGCCAGCTTGACCAGGGTGCTCTTCCCCGCTCCGTTGAGTCCCACGAGAGCCAGGGACTTGCCGTGCGGAAGAGTGAGGCTCACCCCGCGCAGCACCCAGGGCCCGCTGTCGCCGTAGCGGAACCAGACATCGTCGAAGGTGATCCCGCGCTCCAGCGGCCCGGTGGGGAGCGGCTCCTCGCGGACCGGGAGATCGGGGCCGGCGGCCGTGATGTCGGTGAAGTGGCCGAGCAGCAGCAGCGCGTGGTACGCCCCGGTGCACTGGAGCACCAGGGCGATCAGCGCGCCCTGCACCCCGGCGACCGAGGCGATGAAGGCCGAGACATCGCCGATGGTGAACTCGCCCCGTACCGCCGCCATGGTCATCCAGGCCAGCCCGCCGCCGGCGATCAGCGCCCCGAGGGCGGTCAGCGGGCCCTGGCGCAGCAGCGAGCGCCGGTCCATGCGCTCCTCGGCGGCGTTGATGAGCCGGGTCTCGTGGTTCATCCGCGCCAGCAGAAAGCCGCCGAGCCCGAAGAGCCGGATCTCCTTGACCGCCGCGAGGTCCAGCAGCATCCGCTGGTAGAAGAGCTGCCGCCGGTTGCGCGGGCTGAGCGCGAACATCATCCGGGCGCGCTCCCGGCTGAGCGAAACCTCCACCAGCAGCACCGGCAGCGCGGCGGCGACCGTGACCACCGTTATCACCGGTGAGACGGTGAAGAGCACGGCGGTGAGACCGGCGAGGGTCAGGAAGTGCTGGACGACCGCGAAGAGCGAGGCGGTGACCTGCTCGGGCGCGGAGAAGGCGGCCTCCTGGGCCAGCCGGAGCCGGTCCAGGAAGGACGGGGTCTCGAACCGGGCCATGCCGGTGAACCGGTTGACCGTGCCGTAGAGGCGGTCCTGCACCACCAGGGCGATGCCCCGCTGGAGCCGGGCCCGCGCGTACTCGGAGAGCTGGGGCAGCAGCGCGTACAGCGTGGTCAGCAGGCAGAGCCCGGAGACCAGGGCCAGGGGCTCCGGCCCGTCCGTCCGCCCGCCGTGCTGGAGCCGGTCGAGAAGCTCCTTGGTGAGCCAGGCGATCGAGGCGGGGAGCAGGCCCTGGACGATGGCGAGCAGGGCGTGGAGGAGACAGCTCGGCGGCCCCGCCCGCCAGGTCAGGGCCAGTGCCTCGGCGGTGCGGCGGGCCAGCTCCCGCCCGCCGCCGGCCCGCCCCGGCGGGGCTCCGCTCACGCGGTGGCCAGGTCGCGCAGCGGCTGGGAGCCCGCCTCCGCGTGGGTGACCCGGCCGTCCGCGCCGACGATCACGGTGGTGGGTGTCCCGACGACCGAGAAGGTCTCGCTCAGCGCGCCCGGGAAGGGCTGGACGACGATGGTCGCCAGCTCCGCCAGCGGTTCGATCAGCTCGGCGGCCTCCGACTCCTCACCGGTGATCACGACGATGGTCTGCTGCCGGGCCAGCCCGGTGGCCCTGACGTACTCCCTGAGGTGGGGGAGGGCGGCCGGGCAGGCGGGGCAGCCGGTGGACAGGAAGGTGAGGACGGCGAGCCGGCCGTCGAGATCCGCGCGGGAGACGGAGCGCCCCGAGACGTCGACGGCGGAGAACTCCGGGAGGGTCTCACCGGGGCGAGGTCCGCTCGCCATCCGCCCGCTCGCGGCCTCCTCCTGACGGCGCAGCCGCCGGATCACCGCGGTGATCAGCAGCAGATTGAGGACGCCGATCGCTCCGACGAGCACCAGACCGGCAACTACGAAAGCCATCTCTCTCTCCAGCATCGGGGGCATCAGATCGTGGGGGCATTCCGGCTCTGCCGGGGGGCCTTGACTGTGGCCCGCGGGGTGCGGGTTCCTGTGGCGCGGGGTCCGTCCTCAATCTCCCCCGGAGCCGCCTCTGGGAGGTGGGCCTGGGCGAATTCAGCCTCGCCGGCGTTTGAGGCGCGGGGGTTCGGGGGCTGGTCCCCGACCGGGGCCCGCGCTGTGCGGGGACCTGGGGCGCGGGGGGCGGTCTCAGGGGGCCGAGGGGCTCTCGGTCGCTCATGCGCGGGCCAGCAGAAGAGCCACCGGCTGCCGCCGCAGCGCCACCACCGGCACCGCGGTGCCGGCCACCGCGAGCAGCACCCCGCCCACCACGGTGACCACCCCCACCCCCACCAGCGACGCGGTCACCCCGCCCGGCGCCAGCCACACCGTCACCCCGGCCGCCACCGACGCCCCCGCCACCGACCCGGTCAGCCCGAGCACGGCCCCCTCCGTCAGCACCAGCCGGGCGAGCGTCCGATCCGTCCACCCGGTGGCCCGCAGCGCGGCGAACTCCCCCATCCGGTCACGGATGTTCAGATACATGACGTCCCCGACGGCGACCGCGGCCAGCAGCACCATCATCCCCACCGCGGCGATGTCCGCGGCCCGTATCCGTACCGAGACCGCATCCCCCAGCAGCGACCCCGCCAGCACCCCTTCGAAGGTGTGCACCGCCGCCACCAGCAGGGTCACCGAGCCCGCGGCGATGGCCGAAGCGGTGACACCGAGCAGCGTCCGGGCCCGGGACCGGACCAGCCCGGCCAGCGCGAGAGAGGTGACCCCGCCCACGGCCCGGCTCCGGCGCCCGGCCGCGACGGCGGGCCGCAGCGCCTCCAGCGGCGCCGCGCGGGACGCCCGCCAGGCCGGGACCAGTCCGCCGAGGGCGGCGACCCCGACCGCGCCGGGCACCGCGAGCAGGGCGTACGAGGCGCTCACCCCGACCCCGGACAGTTCCCCGGCGGCCAGCGCGGCCCCCACCCCCAGCACCCCGGCGGCGGTCCCGATCAGCGCGGACTCCCCGAGGACGGCCGCGAAGAGCCGCCCCCGTCCCCAGCCGACGGCGGCCAGCAGCCCCAGCTCCTCGCGCCGGGCGCGGACCGACGCGGCGGTGGCGTTCGCGGTGAAGAGGGAACAGACCGTGAGCATCAGCACCAGCAGGACCACGCTCTTGCGGTCCACCGCCTCGGAGATCACGGCCACCACGTTCTTCTTGCTCCACCACTCCTGGAGCCGCAGCTCCGGGCGGCCGAACTCCCCCTCGGGCAGGGCCACGGTCTGCGCGGCGGGCGACGACCCGAGGGCGATGTCGACCTCCAGGCCGGTGCGCCGGGTGATCGATTCCGCCACGGCGCGCACCCGCTCGCGCGAGACCTCGTCGGCGCCGGTGACCCCGGTGACGGCGACCCGGACCGCGGAGACCGGCGCGCGGTGCTGCCGGCCGGTGAGATAGCCCGCGCGCCCGAGCCAGGCGGCGGCGTCGAGGGTGGTGAGCATCAGCGGCGGCTGCTGGAGGTAGCCGGTGGGCGAGACCCCGGGCAGCAGGGGCCCGCCGCCGAGGAGCTTCCGGGACGCGGCGTCCGCGCCGCTGAGCCCCGGGGCGGTGTACGCGCCGAGCGGCACCCGCGCGGCGGAGTCGTAGGCGGGCAGCCGCCGGGGGTCGAAGGTGCCGGTGTTCCGGCCGTGGACCGGGGGACGGTTCGCCGCCCCCGGGCCGTCCCCGGCGGGCAGCGCCCGGAACCAGAGGTCACGGCCGTCGAGGGGGAGTTCCGCGGTGCGCGGGACGGTGCGCGGGCGCAGGGCCCCGTCGGAGCCGGTGGTGTAGCGCACGGGTCCGGCCGGGAGCAGCCCGTCGAGCGGGCTGACGGTGCCGGGGGCGCTGTCGCGCGCGGTGCCGGCCGTGTCCAGCTCCGCGCGGTGCACGGTGGCGCCGTCGCCCAGCCGCCGCACCTCGGTCCGGACGGTGAGCCCCGACTCCGCGCCCCGGGTGCGCAGCAGGGGGAGTTCGACCGAGTCCGCGAACCCCTCGCGCCGGACGGTGCGGGGCGCCCCGGGGGTCAGATACGTCCCGGCGGTCAGGGCCCGGTCGAGCCCGAGGAGCCGGGCCTCGGCCGCCGGGTCCACCCCGGCGACGACCTGGGAGGCGGGGAAGGTGAAGACGGCGGTGGTCGGGGGGAGGTCGCTCGCGACCGGCCGGCCGTCGTGGCCGATGGTGGTGACGGACGCCCAGGACAGACAGACGACGGGCTCCTCGGCCGCGTGCGGGTCCCCCTCCGACACCGCCCGGTGCCGCCCCTCGCAGACCTCGACCTCGCGGCCCGATGGCAGACGTTCGAGATAGCGGTTGGTGATCCGCCGGTGGCCGTCGCCCACCCCCACGGTCTCCCCGGCGCGGACGGTGATGGGGTGGGGGGTGATGTAGACGCGCCTGCTGTTCTGCGGGATGGCCGACAGACCCCGGTCGTATGTCCAGCTACGGGAGATGTCGTAGGTGCCCTTGGTGCCCTTGGGGAGGAACTCCGCGAAGTCGAGGACGGCGCGTCCCGCGGTCGGGGCGAAGCCCAGTACGGCGATCGGCGCGGCGACCCGTACGCCCGGGGTGGCACCGATCCGGGCGACCTGCGCGGTGGTGATGCCGCCGTACACCTCGGACACCGCGTTGGGCCGGATCAGGCCCCGGGCCGATTCGACGGGGCCGGCGGAGTCCCGGGGGCGCACCAGGATGTCGTACGCGCCCCGGTCGCGGGAGAGGGTGCCGAGCACATCGAGCCGTGAGGACTCCGTCGTCGACGACAGGACGACGAACGAGGAGACCGCCACCAGCAGCCCCAGCAGCAGGGCGAGCGATCGGAGCAGTCTTCCTGCCAGCTGTCGCCGGACGAAAAGTAACACCCGGCCCCTCCCCAGGTCGTCGGGAACTCTGTGTACCGGTGGCGCGGCCCCGCCCCCGGGGACGGGGCCGAGGGCCGGAGCGGTCCGCTAGCAGAACCGCCCGGTGTACTGCCATGAGCCGCAGTAGGACTGGGAGCAGTGCGGAGGCTTCGCCCGGTAGCAGCACCGCTCGTGCAGGCGGAAGGTGATGCAGGTGTACTCCTTGCTGGAGGGACAGCCGGAGTTGCAGGTCAGGGCCGAGGCGCGGGCCTGGGGGACCAGTCTCTCCAGCAGCGCATCGCCGATTTTCCGCAGGGCGTTCATATGTTCCCTTCCATCGGGGATGAAGCGCGTGAAGTCGATCACTGGACTAGACCTGTCCGCAACGCACTCCCGTCCAATGTGGCTCAGCTCACACCGGGGCCCCGGCGGGCCGCCGGCGGCGGGCCACCCCCGCTCCCTCCGGCCCCGGGAGTGGCAGAATCGCCCTTGGCGGGCGCCGTCCGCCGCCGGCCCGGGGAGAACCACTCGCCGTGTGCCGGCCGGCCCCACGACACCAGGGACGACGCGACCCGTGCGAGCACCCGCCACCACCCGCTCCGCCGCTTTGGACCACGCCCTGTGAGCACCTACCGCGAATTCGCCCACCGGGGCTCCGCCCGCGCCACCGTCCTGCGCACCGTCGGCACCCGCGAACGCCGCTCGCATCTGAGCGCTCCCCGCGTGCCCACCGTGGGGATCGACATCGGCGGTACGAAGGTCATGGCGGGGGTCGTCGACGCCGACGGGGTCATCCTGGAGAAGATCCGCACCGAGACCCCGGACAAGTCCAAGAGCCCCAAGGTGGTCGAGGACACCATCTGCGAACTCGTGCTCGACCTCTCCGACCGGCACGATGTGCACGCGGTGGGCATCGGCGCGGCCGGCTGGGTGGACGCCGACCGCTCCACCGTCCTCTTCGCGCCCCATCTGGCCTGGCGCAACGAGCCCCTGCGCGACGCGCTCTCCGCCCGGCTCGCGGTCCCCGTCCTCGTCGACAACGACGCCAACACCGCCGCCTGGGCGGAGTGGCGCTTCGGCGCGGGGCGCGGCGAGGACCATCTGGTGATGATCACCCTCGGCACCGGCATCGGCGGCGCGATCCTGGAGGACGGCCAGGTCAAACGGGGCAAGTTCGGGGTCGCCGGTGAGTTCGGGCATATGCAGGTGGTGCCCGGCGGGCACCGCTGCCCCTGCGGCAACCGCGGCTGCTGGGAGCAGTACAGCTCCGGCAACGCCCTGGTCCGCGAGGCCCGGGAGCTGGCCGCGGCGGAGTCCCCGGTCGCCCACTGCCTGATCGACCGGGTCGGCGGCAGCGTCTCGGACATCACCGGCCCGCTCATCACCGAGCTGGCCCGCGAGGGCGACGCCATGTGCGTCGAGCTGTTCCAGGACATCGGCCAGTGGCTCGGCGTGGGCATCGCCAATCTCGCCGCCGCGCTCGACCCCTCCTGCTTCGTCATCGGCGGCGGGGTCAGTGCCGCCGACGATCTGCTCATCGGACCCGCCCGGGACGCCTTCCGCCGCCATCTCACCGGCCGCGGCTACCGCCCCGAGGCCCGGATCGCCAAGGCCCAGCTCGGCCCCGAGGCCGGCATGGTCGGCGCGGCCGATCTCGCCCGCCTGGTCGCCCGCCGCTTCCGCCGCGCCAACCGGCGCCGGGTCGAGCGGTACGAGCGGTACGAGCGCTACGCCCAGGCGCTGCGCAACACGGCCTCACCCCGTGCGACGCCACCGGCACCGTAATCCTCCATTCCGCTTCTCCCGCCCCGGAAGTCCCGGAAACCGTAGACTGCGGATTCCGACCGAGCTCCCCCCCCCACAGCACCAGGAACCACGCAGTCATGACCGTGCCCCGCCAGCCCACGTCCCCGGACGAGAACCTCCGTCCCCCCGAGGGCCGGCGGCAGATGATCATCCGCCGCTGGCTCACGGCGGTCATCATCGTCCTCCTCATCGGCATCCCCGCCGGCTATCTGGTGATCTCCGCCGAGCAGAGCCGCGAGAGCGGCCGGGACAAACAGGCCGAGTCCCAGGCGCGCGGGCTGCGCGACACCTGGCCCTCCCAGATGAAGCGGAGCGCCTTCGGGGTGCCCATTCCGCCGAAGTCCACCGACGTCGCCTACTTCGAGACCAGCAACTGGAAGACCAGCAGGCTGTACGCGCAGTTCACCACCACGGCCGGCGGGCTCGACCGCTTCCTCGAAGAGGCGGGCACCAGCCGGGACGCGCTGGAGGACGGCAGGATCACCATCAGCGCGCGCGACGCCGACACGGTCGGCTGGGACTTCCGCTCCGGCATCCCCTGGGCGGGCACCCGGCACGAGGACAAGGACCCCCAGCCGAGCCAGGACATCGTCGTCGACATGACCGATGCCGCCCACCCCCGGGTGTACGTCGTCGCCACCGCCAACCCCTGACCGGCCCGGCCCCGGGACCCGGGCCCGCGGAGCCCCTCCCGGCCGGGCCCCGGACGCGGGGGGCCCTCCACCGGGGCCGCCCTCGCGGTGACCGGCGTCGGCCGGGCTCCGCCGCGCCCGGTGGACCCTCCGGATCTCCCGGCCGCGATCACCGGCTCGCGAGGAGGGTTCGCCGTCCCTTCCCGCGAGACCCCCACCCGCGCACCGTTCCGGCCGCGGCGGAACCCGCGTACGGCGCGCGGGTGCCCGCCTGGGGCCGTCCGGGTCCGCCGCGGCACCGTCCCGCCGCGACGGACCCTCACCCCGTGTCCCCGGCGCCCGTCCCCGGCCCCTCCCGCGCCAGCACCGACACCAGTTGCGCACGCCGTGCGATCCGCAGCTTCCGGTAGGCGCTGGTGAGATGGGTCTCCACGGTGCGGCGGGTGAGGCACAGCGCGTCGGAGATCCGGGCGTTGCTGTGACCCGCCGCGGCCAGTTCGGCGACCCGGCGCTCGGCCGCGGTCAGCCCGTGAGGGACCCTCGCCCTCCGCGCCGGGACCTCGCCCAGCGCCTTCTCGGCCACACCGAGGAGACGGCCGGTCACGGCGCCGCCCCCGCTCCCGGGGGCGGGGACAGCCAGCCGCAGCGCCACGGCGCGCGCCTCACGCAGCGTGTCACGGCCCTTCCGGCCGTTGCCGATCTCGATATGGGCCCGGCCGAGATCGACGAGGACCTCCGCCAGCTCCACGGGCGCCCGAGCCGGTCCGAGCAGCTCGGCGGCCTCGGTCAGCGAGTCCAGCGCCAGCCTGCCGCTCACCGCCGAGGCGTACGCCCGCAGCGCCCGGCCGACGGTGCGCCGGGTTCCCCAGGTCCGGGCGTGGCGCAGCTCCTCCTCGGCCAGCTCGCGGGCCTCCTCCCGCCGCCCGAGCCGCACCAGCGCCAGCGCCGCTCCGGAACGCCACGGTGTGGCGACCGGACTGACGAAGTCATGGGCGCTCTGGCCGGCTCCGCAGCGCAGATGGTCGTCGAGGGCCGCCTGCCAGTCGCCGTCCGCCGCGTGCAGGAGGGCCCGCGCGTAGCTCAGCTCGTTCCACTCCCAGGAACTGTCCGCACCGGACGGACCCGCGCCGGCCACCGCCGCCCACGCCTCTTCGCGCCGGCCGGTCTCGCACCGGGCGATCGCCACCATCGCCGCCAGATGCGGCAGCCGGACGCCCTGCCCGGCCCAAGCCCGTACCAGGGGCGCGTTCTCGGCGATGACACGCTCGAACTCTCCCGCCCAGAGCGCCGCCTCGGCCCGGACACTGAGCAGGCACTGAAGCCCCACGTCCGTCAGATCCGGGGGAATGGGCGGCGGGGGCAGACACGTGTCGGCGAGCTCGCGCGCCTCCTCCAGACGGTCCGCCCACTGCAGAAGGGTGGCCGCGCTGCCGAGCCAGGCGGTCCGCAGGCGCGGGTCCACCGGTGCCGCCAGGCGCTGCTGGACCCGGGCGCGCGCCTCGGCCGCCGAGCAGAGCCCGGCTCCGGCCTCGTACTCGGTGATCAGCCCGCACACCAGGGGCTCGATGGTGGCCGGCGCCACCGGCGCGAGCGCGCGCAGACCCGCGACGGCCCCGCGCCAGGCCGCGCTGTCGTGCGAGGAGACCAGCGCGCTGAGCGTCTGCAGGACCTGGACGAGTTCGTCGTCGCCCGCGGCGCGCGTGGCCTGGTGCAGGACCCGGAGCGCGGCATCGGGGTACCGCCCCGCGACGAGGCCCGCGCTGAGCGCGGTGGCGGCGATCACACGGTCCCGTACATCGGTGTGCAGCTCCAGACCGGTGTAGAGCCGGCGGATGCCGGCGGTGGCGCTGTGCGGAAGCTCCAGGGCGCCCAGGCGCATGGTGAGGGCGGCGCGCCGGTCCGGAGCGAGCCGGCCGCGCAGCGCGTGGCGCAGATACGCGGCGGACTCGGCGACCCGGCCGGCGCGCACCGCCGCCTCGGCGGCTTCGTCCAGACACCGGGTCATCCAGGCCTCGCCCGGCCGGTCCACATGGAGCAGCCGGGAGGCGACGGCCGTCGCGGGGGCACCGCTCTCCGCGAGTGTCGCCGCGATGCGTGAGTGCAGCGCGGAGATCTCCTCGGGTTCGGCGGCGGCGAGAACGGCCTCCCGCGCGAGGGGGTGGTGCAGCAGCGTGCCGAGACGGCCCACCGACCGCGCGCGCCGGGAACGCCGGTGCGGGCGCGGGCCGGACACCTGGTCGAGGAGGCCGGGGCCGGCCGCCGTCCCGCCCTCGGCCGCGACGGCGAGGGCGAGGAGGATGCGGCGCGAGCGCGGATCGGCCCGGTGCCGGACCCAGCGGGTGATCGTGTCGCGGTAACGGCTGTGTGCCGGGGCGGAGGGCGGGCGGGGGAGCGGGCCGTCCCCGAGGTCGGTGACGAGCGCCTGCACCAGCGCCGGAATGCCGGCACTCGCCTCGACGCAGGTCGCGGTCTCCTCCTCGCCCAGACCGGCGGCCCGCGCGATGCGGATGACGGCGGACGCGCTGAGCGGACGGAGAGCGAAGGACGTGCCGGTGGAGGCCGGGAGCACCAGCGGAGCGGACGGGCCGTCGCACTCGGTGGCCAGCAGCAGTACGGGAAGGCCGGCGACGCGGTGCGCGAGGTGGCCGATCCAGCGCCGGGACGTCTCGTCGGCGTGGTGCAGGTCGTCCACCGCGATCAGTACCGGACGCTCGGCCGCCGACCGGGCCAGCCGGGTCACCAGCCGCTGGAACAGACGCTGTTCGTCCGGCCCGGCCGGCACCGAGAAGGGAACATCGCCGTCGTCCGCGAAGAGCTGCCGGACGAGCCCGAGGGGGAACGCCGTCTCCTCCGGCGCGCTCCGGGCGCGCCTGACCCGCATGGTGCCCTCCGCTGTCTGCCGCCGCACGATCGTTTCGAGCGCCGCCGTCCGGCCCATGCCGGCCACCGCCGCCGAGAGCAGCATCCAGCGTCCGCCGCCCGCCCGCGCGGCCTCCGCGGCCGCCTCCAGCACCTCGTCGCGCTCCCACAGCACCCGCATGCTCCCCCCTCGCGGCCCCACCCCTGCGGCGTCGAGTCCACCATCCGGCCGCCGGCGTGACCAGGCGGAACCACCGGCAGAAGTACGTCCGTAATACTTCTGCCGGATGACCGCGCCCCGCCGGGGCACACGCCAGGGGAGCCTGACCATGACCGGGACGACATCGGACGATTTCGGGCAGCTCCTGCGCGGCCTGCGCCTGGGTGCCGGGTTCAGCCAGGAGCGGCTCGCCCTCGCCGCGGGAGTGAGCGTGCGGGCGCTGGCGGACCTGGAACGCGGCCGTACCACGGGGCCCCAGGGACGGACCGTCAAGGCCCTCGCCCGGGCGCTGGGGCTGAGCGCCGAGGAGGCAGGGTCCCTGGAGGCGGTGGCGGCCCCGGGGCGGCGGCGCCGGCGCCCCGCCACAGATCCGGCGTCGGCGGGGATACTGTCCCTGCCGAGGGACACCCGGGACTTCACCGCGCGCGGCCCCGCCCTCTCGGCCCTTGAGGCGCTGGCCGACGCCGCGCGGCCCGCCCATCCGCCGGTGGTCGTCGTCGCGGGCTCACCCGGTCTCGGGAAGACGGCGTTCGCCGTCCACGCGGCCCACGTCCTCGCCCCCCGGTTCCCCGACGGCCGGTTCCATGTCGACCTGTGCGGCATGGACGACGAGCCCGCTCGGCCGGGCGACGTCCTGGCCCGGCTGCTGGGCGCCCTCGGGGTCGCCGAGCGGACGCAGCCCCGGGGTGTCGAGGACCGGGCGGGGCTGTTCCGAACGCTCGCGGCGAGCCGCCGCCTGTTGCTGGTCCTGGACAACGCCGCCGACGAGGACCAGGTGCGCCCCTTGCTGCCGAGTTCCGGCGCGTGTCTCACGATCGTCACCAGCCGTGGCGGCCTGACCGGACTGGAAGCGGTCCACCGCATGGAACTCCCCCTGCTGCGGGGCGAGGAGGCGGTCGAACTGCTCACCCGTATCGTCGGCCCCCGGCGCGTCGCCCGGGAGGCGCGGGCCGCCCGCGAGCTGGCCGATCTGTGCGGGCATCTGCCGCTGGCCCTGCGCATCGCCGGCCAGCGCCTCGCCGCCCGGACCGAGGAGAGCCTCGGCAAGCTCGTCGCCCGGCTCGCCCGCGAGGAACGCAGGCTCGACACCCTCCAGTCGGGTGATCTGAAGGTCCGGGCCGCCTTCACGCTCTCCTACCGGCAGCTCGACTCCTCCTCCCGGCTCCTGCTGCGGCGCTGCGCACTCGCCGCGGGCCCGGACATCGGCCCCGAGACCGCCATGCTCCTGGCCGGCGTCCCGCTCCGCGACGCCGAACTCCGCCTGGAGGAACTCTGCGACCGCGGCCTGCTCCAGGCCGACCCCGCGGCCGAGCGCTACCGGTTCCACGACCTCCTCGGGCTCTTCGCGGCCGAACGGCTCGCCGCCGAGGACGCCCCGGCGACCCGGGACGCGGCCCTGGACCGGGCCGCCCGCTGGATGCTCGCCCGGGCCACCGCGGCGGCGCTCCATTTCGACGCCGAGCGCCACCACCTGCCGGCCGGCGACCCCGACCCCGCCACCGCGCCCGTCGGCCGCGAACAGGCCCGCGCCTGGCTGGAAGCCGAGCGGGCCCAGTGGCTCGCCGCCCTGCACCGCGCCCACGCCACCGGCCGGCACCGGGAGGTCCTCGACACTGCCGAGGCCATGCACTGGTTCTCCGATCTGACCCAGCACTGGTCCCAGTGGGTCGAGGTCTTCCGGTGCGCCGTCGACGCCGCCCGGGCACTGGACAGCCGGCGGGAGGAGGCCACCCACCTCAACTACCTCGCCTGGGCCCACGACATATGCGCCCACGACCCTCACGCCGCCCTCGAATCCGCCCGTTCCGCGCTCCTCGCGGCCCATATGTGCGGCGACCTGCTCCAGACGGGCTGGGCACTGCACTACGGCGCCGGCGCGCTGCGCCGGCTGGGCCGGATCAACGAGGCCATCACCTGGCTCCGGGAATCGGACGAGCACCACCGCGAGAACGCCTCGCCCCAGGGGAGACTCGCCCTGCTGAGCACCCTCAACAGCCTGGGCAGCGCCCTGCGCGAGCACGGCCACCCCGACCAGGCCCTTGAGATCCACCGCCGCAGTCACGACATCTGCCGCCGGGGAATCCCCGGCCAGTCCCCCCAACTCCTCGCCACCTACCGGGCCGTCACCCTGCGGCACCTCGGCAACGACCACGCGGCCCTGGGCCGGTGGCAGCAGGCGGAGACCGCCCTGCGACGGGCCCTGACCACCTTCGAGACCCTCGACGTGGCGGCGTGGACCGGCCCCACCCAGCTCGAACTCGGACGCGTGCTGCGCCACCTCGGCCGCCACGGGGAGGCCCGCGCGGTCCTCACCGCCGCCCTGCGCACGCTCACCGCGCACCATCACCCCCGCCGGGCCGAGGCCGCCGCCGAACTCCGCCTCACCGGCCGGTACACGGCTGACGGGCGCGCGTCGGACGGGTACACCGCTGACGGGCCGGGCGACATCCGGCTTCCCTGACCGGCCGGGTCCGCGAACCGTGTCACGGACCGTGTCGCGACATGGAGGGAATGGACGCCCATCACCTCACATCAACCACCCTTCCGGGAACCGGCCCCCGCCCGGCCCCGGCGCCGGCGCGCCGGGCCGGACGCGCCGCCTCGGTCTCCGCCGACCCCCTCCTGAGGCAGGGAGCGGGATATGGGAGCGTGAGGGGGTGAGTGAGACGCAGACGCCCCCCACCGAACCGCCGACGTCCCCCCGGACCCTCCAGTACCGGATCGACGGTCCCGACGACGCCCCCGTCCTCATCCTGGGCCCCTCCCTCGGAACGACCTGGCACATGTGGGACAGGCAGATCGCCGATCTGTCCCGCGAGTGGCGCGTCTTCCGGTACGACCTGCCGGGCCACGGCGGGGCACCCGCCCACCCCGCCACCGCCATCGGTGAACTCACCGACCGGCTGCTGGCCACCCTCGACGGCCTCGGTATCCAGCGCTTCGGCTACACCGGCTGCTCCATCAGCGGCGCCATCGGCATCGACCTGGCGCTGCGCCACCCCCACCGCATCGCCTCGCTCGCCCTGGTCTCCACCTCGCCCCGGTTCGGGACCGCCGACGACTTCCGCCGCCGCGGTGTGGTCGTCCGCACCAACGGGCTCGACCCGATCGCCCGCAGCGCCCCCGAGAGCTGGTTCACCCACGGCTTCGCCGCCGCGCAGAGCGCGATCGTCGAGTGGGCCGTCCAAATGGTGCGGACCACTGACCCCGGCTGCTACATCGCCGCCTGTGAGGCCCTCGCCGCCTTCGACGCCCGTGCCGACCTGGGCAGGATCGGGGTGCCAACGCTGGTGGTCGTCGGCTCCGACGACCAGGTCACCGGCCCCGCCGAGGCCCGCACCCTGGTCGCGGGGATACCCGACGCCCGGCTCGCGCTGGTCCCCGGCGCCTCGCACCTCGCCCCCGTCGAGCAGCCGGCCGCCGTCACCGATCTGCTCGGCCGGCACTTCGCCGGGGTCCCGCAGGACACCCTGACCGCGATACCCGTACCGCCGTCCCCCGTGGTCTCCGCGCCGGTCACCCCGATCGCCGAGATCGCCCCCGCCATGCCGCAGATGGCCGCGTCCGGCCGCCCCGACCCGTACGAGCCCGGTATGAAGATCCGCCGAGAAGTCCTCGGCGACGCCCATGTCGACCGGGTCACCGAGGAGGCCGACGGCTTCACCGCCGATTTCGAGGATCTCGTCACCCGCTACGCCTGGGGCGAGGTCTGGACCCGCGACGGACTCGACCGGCGCACCCGCAGCGTGATCACGCTGACCGCGCTGGTCGCCGGCGGCCACCGGGAGGAGCTGGCCTCCCACACCCGGGCCGCGCTGCGCAACGGGCTCACCCCCGACGAGATCCGCGAGATCCTCCTCCACACGGCCGTGTACTGCGGCGTTCCGGCCGCGACGGCGGCCTTCGCGGTGGCCAGGACCGTGATCCAGGAGGAGACCACCCCCAGTCCGTAGCAGGATGGAGGGATGAGGCTCACCAAGAAGAAGCACTCCTGCGTCCGGCTGGAGAAGGACGGGGCGACGCTGGTCATCGACCCCGGGGCCTTCAGCGAGGAGGACGCCGCCGAGGGCGCCGACGCGGTCCTGATCACGCATGAGCACCCGGACCACTTCGACGAGGGACGGCTTCGCGCGGCCCTGGCGGCCGGCGCGGAGGTGTGGACGCTCGGGAGCGTCGCCGGGCAGCTCGCGGCGGCGTTCCCGGGGCGGGTGCGGACCGTCGGGCACGGCGACACCTTCACCGCCGCCGGATTCGATGTGCAGGTCCACGGCGAGCTGCACGCGGTGATCCACCCGGATCTGCCCCGGGTCACCAATATCGGCTTCCTGGTCGACGGTTCGCTCTTCCACCCCGGCGACGCGCTCACCGTGCCCGACCACCCGGTCGACACCCTGATGCTCCCCGTCCACGCGCCCTGGAGCAAGATCTCCGAGGTCATCGACTATGTGCGCGAGGTCCGCCCGAGGCGTGCCCTGGACATCCACGACGCCCTGCTCACCGAGGTCGCCCGGCCCGTCTACGACACCCACATCGCCAACCTCGGAGGCGCGGAGCACGGCCGGCTGACCCCGGGGGAGAGCGCCGATCTGTGACTGTCGGACCCCGGCATTAGGCTTTCCCCCATGCGCATCGCCACATGGAACGTCAACTCGATCACCGCCCGGCTGCCCCGGCTGCTCGCCTGGCTCCAGAGCAGCGGCACGGACGTCCTGTGCGTTCAGGAGACCAAGTGCACCGAGGAGCAGTTCCCCGCCGCTGAGCTGCGGGAGATCGGTTACGAGTCCGCCGTGCTCGCCGACGGCCGGTGGAACGGCGTGGCCGTGATCTCCCGGGTGGGCCTCGCCGATGTGGTCAAGGGCCTGCCCGGCGGGCCGGAGTACGGCGGGGTGCCGGAGCCGCGCGCGATCGCCGCGACCTGCGGGCCGGTGCGCGTCTGGTCGGTCTATGTGCCCAACGGCCGCGAGGTCGCCCACGACCACTACGCCTACAAGCTGCGCTGGCTGGCCGCTCTGGAGGAGGCGGTGGCGGCCGACGCGGCGGGAGACCGGCCGTTCGCGGTGCTCGGCGATTTCAATATCGCCCCCACCGACGAGGATGTCTGGGACCGCTCCGTCTTCGAGGGCAGTACGCATGTCACCGAGCCGGAGCGGGCGGCGCTGGCGGCGCTCCGAGGGCGCGGCCTCACCGATGTGATGCCCCGACCGCTGAAGTACGCCCACCCCTTCACGTACTGGGACTACCGCCAGCTGGGCTTTCCGAAGAACCGGGGGATGCGGATCGATCTGGTGTACGGGAATGGGGCGTTCGCGGGGGTGGTGGAGGACAGCTATGTGGACCGGGAGGAGCGCAAGGGGAAGGGGGCGTCGGACCACGCCCCGGTGGTGGTCGACCTGACCCCCTGACCCCCAGCGCCCCGGTTGCCCCGAGCCCCCCGGCCCGTCCACCCCGCGCCCCGGGTGACCCGAGCGAACTCAGCCGGTCCGCCGCTTGAGGACGGACCCCGCGCCACAGGTGACCCGAGCGAACCCAGCCCGTCCGGCGTTTGAGGACGGACCCTGTGCGACAGGTTCCCGCATGCTGCGGGCCTCGGTCGGGGGCCGGCCCCCGAGCCCCCGCTCCTCAATCGCCGGAGGGGCTGGGGTGGTGCTGCTCGATCGCGGGAGGGGCTGAGAAAACCCAGCCGGTCCGGCGTTTGAGGACGGTCCCCGTGCCCCGGGTGACCCGAGCGAACCCAGCCCGTCCGGCGTTTGAGGACGGACCCCGCGCCCCGGTTGCCCCGAGCCCCCCGGCCCGTCCACCCCGCGCCCCGGGTGACCCGAGCGAACTCAGCCCGTCCGGCGTTTGAGGACGGACCCTGGAGCACAGGACCCCGCACGGCGCGGGCCACGGTCAGGGCCGGCCCCCGAACCCCCGCTGCTCAGGCGTCGGAGGGGGCAGATCCGGTCGGGGGATGCGCGCCCTGTGGTGCGGGCGGGGGGCGGGATGCGAGGCTGAGTGGTATGAACATCCCTTTCCTGGACAACTGGCGCAGGAAGCACGGCGACACCCCCGGGAGAGACGGAGACACCCCGGGCGACCCCGAGCGCGCGGCGGCCATCGCCGAGCTGTTCTCCGAGTGCGAGCTGCTGCGCGTCCGCGCCGACGACCTCGGGCTCGCCCTGGACGACACCCCCGCCTCCCTCTCCGCCCTGGACCAGCTCCCACCGCGCTGGCGCGAGGACCCCGAGGAGCTGCCCTGGCTGGGCAACGACGCCGGCCTCTACCTCGGCACGGTGATCGTCCGCACCGTCCCCGGGGCGGCCTGGCACATCTGGCCCGGCGGCCGGCCCGTGGTGCGGCTCGCCTCTGGCCGGGAGATCGGCGTGGTGGAAGCCGGTCTGGAGTGGGCCGTCAACGGCGCCCCCCAGCTCTCCCAGGTCTACGCGGAGGCCGCCGAGGCCTGACCGATAAATACGGCTTATGCCCCATTTATGCGTGTCGCCTGTGAAGTCCCTTATCGGGCTGGATAGTTTGCGCTGACCTCGACAAGCGATGAGTGGGTAGGGCAGCGTATGGCCGTCGTCGATCCGTTGATCGAGCTGCGGGACGTCAATAAGTTCTACGGACAATTGCACGTCCTCCAGGACATCAATCTCACCGTCGGGCGCGGGGAGGTGGTGGTGGTCATCGGGCCGTCCGGCTCGGGCAAGTCGACCCTCTGCCGGACGATGAACCGGCTGGAGCCCATCGAGTCGGGCACGATCACCATCGACGGACAGCCCCTGCCCGAGGAGGGCAAAGGACTCGCCGCCCTCCGGGCCGATGTGGGAATGGTCTTCCAGTCCTTCAATCTCTTCGCCCACAAGACGGTGCTGGCCAATGTCTCCCTCGCCCAGATCAAGGTGCGGGGCCGCGCCAGGGACGAGGCGAACCGGCGCTCCCGGGAGCTCCTGGAGCGAGTGGGACTCGTGTCGCAGGCCGACAAGTACCCCGCCCAGCTCTCCGGCGGCCAGCAGCAGCGCGTGGCCATCGCCCGCGCGCTCGCCATGGACCCCAAGGTCATGCTCTTCGACGAACCGACCTCGGCCCTCGACCCCGAGATGATCAATGAGGTCCTGGAGGTGATGCAGCAGCTCGCCCGGGACGGCATGACCATGGTCGTCGTCACCCACGAGATGGGCTTCGCCCGCTCCGCCGCCAACCGGGTGGTCTTCATGGCCGACGGCCGCTGTATCGAGGACCGCGCCCCGGAGGACTTCTTCACCCACCCGGAGAGCGACCGCGCCAAGGACTTCCTCTCCAAGATCCTCAAGCACTGACGGGGGGCGACTGATGGCTCGGACACGACGCGTCCTCGCGGCGCTCACACTCCTCCTCGCGGCCGGCGCCGCCGCCTGCGGCAAGGAGGGCAGCCCGCCCGTCAAGGGCCCGCAGCCCGAGAAGCTGCCGCACTACCAGGTGGACACGGCCTTCCGGCTGGACTCCTCCCCGACCTGGCGCCGGGCCGCGAAGCGCGGCCACTTCACCGTCGGTGCCAAGGAGGACCAGCCCTATCTGGGCGAGAAGGACCCCTCCAGCGGGCTCTACTCCGGCTTCGACATCGAGATCGCCCGGATGATCTCCGCCGCCCTGGGCCTGGACCCCGACCGGATCGTCTTCCGCACCATCGCCTCCGCCAACCGCGAGACCGCCCTCCAGAACGGTCAGATCGACTACTACGTCGGCACCTACACCATCAACGACAACCGGAAGAAACTCGTCGGCTTCGCGGGCCCCTACTATCTCGCCGGTCAGTCCCTGCTGGTCCGCGCCAACGAGACCGACATCAAGGGCCCGCAGGACCTCGCGGGCAAACGGATCTGCTCCGCCGCCGGCTCCACCCCGTACCAGCGCATCCAGCAGGAGTACCCGCGGGCCGTCCTGGTCGCCTACGACACCTACTCCATCTGCGTCGACAATCTGCTGACCTATCAGGTCGACGCCGTCACCACCGACGACGCCATCCTCATCGGCTACGCCGCCAAGGCCCCCGACGAGCTCAAGGTCGTCGGCAGACCCTTCTCCGAGGAGCCGTACGGCATCGGGGTCCCCCGCCACGACAACGCCCTGCGCTTCGCCATCGACGACGCCCTGGAGGCCAACGAGAGAAACGGCAACTGGAAGAAGGCGTACGACGCCACCCTCGGCCTCTCCGGGGTCCCGGCCCCGAAGCCGCCCCCGATCGACCGCTACCCGGCGAGCTGAGGAGCCGAAGGACGGACATGGACGTACTGACCGACAACTTCTCCCTGTACGGCGAGGGCTTCCTCGGCACCGTCGAGCTGACGGTCTACTCCTCGCTGCTCGCCCTGGTGCTCGGCTTCCTCATGGCCTCCTTCCGGGTCGCGCCCATCGGCTCGCTCCGGGTGTTCGGCACCGTCTGGGTGACCGTGCTCCGCAACACCCCCCTGACCCTGCTCTTCTTCGCCGTGGTGCTCGGGCTGCCGCGCTTCGGCGTCGTGCTGCCGTTCACCCTCTTCGCGGTGATCGCGCTCGGCTGCTACACCTCGGCCTTCATCTGCGAGGCGCTGCGCTCCGGCATCAACACCGTCCCCAGGGGCCAGGGCGAGGCGGCCCGCAGCCTCGGGATGACCTTCGGCCAGACCCTGGGCTCCGTGGTGCTGCCCCAGGCGTTCCGCACCGTCATCCCGCCGGTCGGCTCCACGATCATCGCCCTCGCCAAGAACTCCGCCATCGCCGGGGCGTTCAGCGTCACCGAGCTGCTCGGCACCTACAAGACCCTCAGCGAGCTGGGCTACAACATCATCTGGACCTTCGTCTGGATCGCCGTCGGCTATCTGATCATCACCCTCACCATCAGTGCGCTGTTCAACGTGCTGGAGAAGCGCTATGGAGTCGCCCGATGACCGATTCCACCGCCCTCTACGACATCCCGGGACCCCGGGCCCGCCGGCGGCACCGGCTCTACGGAATCATCGCCGCCACCGCCATCGCGGCGCTCATCGGCTGGGTTCTCCATCTGCTCTTCGACACCGGCCAGTTCACCGCCGAGAAGTGGAACCCCTTCACCTACAAGGGAATCCAGGAGCTGCTGCTGCGCGGCCTCGGCAACACCCTCAAGGCCTTCGCCCTCGCCGCCGTGTTCTCCGTCGTCCTCGGCTCCGTCCTCGCCTGCGGCCGGCTCTCGGACCACCGGCCGGTGCGCTGGGTGGCGACCGTGCTGGTGGAGTTCTTCCGCGCCATGCCCGTACTGGTGATGATCTTCTTCATCTTCGTGGCGCTGAAGGTGCAGCCCCTGCCCGCGCTGGTGGCCGGCCTCACCCTCTACAACGGCTCGGTCCTCGCCGAGGTCCTCCGGGCGGGCGTCAACTCCGTCGACCGGGGCCAGCGGGAGGCCGCGTACGCCCTGGGGATGCGCAAGACCCAGGTCATGACCCATGTCCTGGTGCCCCAGGCGGTCCGCGCCATGCTCCCCGCCATCATCAGCCAGCTGGTGGTGGCGCTGAAGGACACCTCGCTCGGCTATCTGATCACCTATGAGGAATTCCTCCACGCGGGGAAGCTCATCGCATCGAACCTCGACTACGATCTGCCCTTCATCCCCGTGGTGATGGTGATCTCGCCGATCTACATCGGGATGTGCATGCTGCTCTCCTGGTTCGCCAACTGGATCGCCAGACGCCAGCGCCGCAACCCCAAGACCGAGGCCGCGGAGATCGCACCGGCCGAACCAGGGACGCTGCTGCCCCAGGGCCCCACCGCGACCAGGAGGACGTAGGAGCCGGGCAGCAGTTCATGGGGCACAGCCCGGTGTCCCCCCGGCGGGGATACGGCGGCAGCCGGTGATCACTTCTGGCGCGGCGGGACCGACAGACACGAGCGGTCGGCCGCGGGCCAGCGGAAGGTCAGCTGCGCGCCGGCCGGATTGTGCCCGATGCAGAGCGGGTCGACAGTGTCCACGACCACGGCCGGACGGTGGCCGGCCGGGACCTCGGAGACGGTGGAGAACAGCTCCGGGCCGACGGCGAACGGTGTGCCGGACTCCGGCCGTGGACGGTGTGCGGGGCACTGCTGACCAGCTTGCCGAGGCCGAGCGGGCCCACGTCGTGGAGATGGGCGACGCGGGTGCCGCTCTCCTTGGTGCCCGGTCCCCGGCCCCGGGACGAGGCGGCCGGAGGGCTGTCAGGACGGGCCGCCGGCCCGGTGCGAGGGAGGCGCCGCGTCCAGCGGGGTGCGGGCCGCCCGGGTGACATCGGCGACCAGCTCCACCACATCGGGGCCGTACGCCTGCGAATTGACCACCTTGAGCAGCAGACAGAAGGAGTCCGAGCGGTACTTCCGCGCCAGCTTCTCGTGGTTCCGGGCCAGATAGCGGGTCGCGGCCTGGTTGGTGATGGCGCGCTGCCCGCAGAAGAGAAAGACCGGGCGTGCCTCCGGCCCGGTCTGCAGCCGTGCCAGGAACACATACTCCGCGACGCCGCCCTCGATGCGGTAGCGCTCCTGGCCTATCCGGAACGCCCCCTGGTCCGGCCCCGGCTCCGGATCGGTGTTCACCCGCACCCCCGGCAGCAGACTGTGCAGATGAGCCGCCATCCGCCGATTGGAGAACGGCCCCCCGACACAGAACTCCGTACGCTCCCCGAAGCCCTGGCGCGCCAGATCGTGCCAGACGATGGCCGCGTGCCCGCCGCAGTCCTTGATCAGCGCGGACAGCTCCAGCAGCGCGAACACATCGAACCGGTGCACCGAGCCGTCCCGGCCCGCCTCGCGGTTGACGACCAGCAGTGACTCCGCGCCCTCCGGGAGGCCGAAGAAGGCCTGTTTGCGGCGGAGCCCGCGGCGCCAGAGATAAGTGCGGGCCGTCCAGCCCAGCGTGGCGCTGATGCCCGCGGCGACCACACCCAGCACGATATTGCGCACATCGTCGTTCATGGGCGCGCATGTTATCGGTGTCGTCACACCGGTGTTCGGAGCAGTCCCTGACGCGGTCCGCCCACGGGCGTTACAGTGCGCGGACATCCGCTGACCCGGAGGTATGGATGAGTCACCCCGCCCTGCGGAAGCCGGCCGTCCTGGCCGTCGCCGTGGCCCTGCTCTCCTCGCTCGGCGCGACAGCGCCCTCAACCGCGTCCGCTTCCCCCGCCACGGGAGGGCCGCCGCCGAAGTCCCCGGTCGCCGTCGGTCACGGCGGAGCCGTCTCCAGCGTCGACGCCGACGCCTCCGCCGCCGGGATCGAGGTGCTGCGCGACGGCGGGAACGCCGTGGACGCGGCCGTGGCGACCGCCGCCGCGCTCGGGGTCACCGAGCCGTACTCCGCGGGCATCGGCGGCGGCGGCTACCTCGTCCACTACGACGCCGCCAGCCGCAAGGTCCACACCATCGACGGCCGCGAGACCGCGCCGCGCTCCGCCGACTCCTCCCTCTTCCTGGAGAACGGCAAGCCGATCCCCTTCGCGGAGGGCCAGACCAGCGGCCTCTCCGTGGGCACCCCCGCCGCCGCCGCCACCTGGGACGCGGCCCTGGACGCCTGGGGCAGCCGGTCGCTGGGCCGGCTGCTGAGGCCCGCCGAGCGGCTGGCGAAGGACGGATTCACCGTCGATGCCACCTTCCGCTCCCAGACCGAGGCCAACCGGGCCCGGTTCGCCGACTTCCCCGCCACCGCCGAACTCTTCCTGCCCGGCGGCGAGCTGCCCGTCGTCGGCTCCGTCTTCAAGAACCCCGACCTCGCCCGGACCTACCGCGCGATCGCCCGCGAGGGCACCCGGGTCATGTACCGGGGCGACATCGCCCGTGACATCGTCCGCACCGTCCGCACCCCGCCCGTCGCCCAGGGCGCCACCCGCAAGGTGCGGCCCGGCGATCTCACCGCCCGGGACCTGCGGTCGTACGAGACGATCCGCCGCGCGCCCGCCAAGGTCTCCTACCGGGGCCTGGACGTCTACGGCATGGCCCCCTCCTCGTCGGGTGCCACCACCGTCGGCGAGGCGCTCAACATCCTGGAGCGCACCGATCTCTCCCGGGCCGGCGAGGCCGGGTATCTGCACCGCTTCATCGAGGCGAGCCGGATCGCCTTCGCCGACCGGGGCCGCTGGGTCGGCGACCCGGCCTTCGAGTCCGTCCCCACGAAGGAACTGCTCTCCCAGCGGTTCGCCGACGCGCGCGGCTGCCTCATCAAGGACGACGCGGTCCTCACCAGTCCGCTCGCCCCGGGCGACCCCCGCTCCCCGGTGGCCTGCGGCAGTACGGGACCGGCCGTGACCACTCCGCGCGAGGTCGAGAGCACCACTCATCTCACCGTCGCCGACAAGTGGGGCAATGTCGTCGCCTACACCCTGACGATCGAGTCGACCGGCGGCAGCGGCATCACCGTCCCGGGCCGGGGGTTCCTGCTCAACAACGAGCTGACGGACTTCTCGTTCGCCCCGGCCGACCCGGCGGTCCACGACCCCAACCTGCCGGGCCCGGGCAAACGCCCGCGCTCGTCCATGGCGCCGACGATCGTCCTCGACGACGGCCGTCCCGTGCTCGCGGTGGGCTCCCCGGGCGGTGCCACGATCATCACCACCGTCCTCCAGTCCCTGACCGGGCGGCTGGACCGGGGGCTGCCCCTGGTGGACGCGATCGCCGCGCCCCGCGCCAGCCAGCGCAACCAGACGACGACGGAGCTGGAGCCGGGGCTGTGGAACAGTCCCGTCCGGGCCGAGCTGGAGCGGATCGGCCACGCCTTCCGGCAGAACCCGGAGATCGGCGCGGCCACCGGCATCGAGCGGCTGAGCGACGGGCGGTGGCTCGCGGCGGCGGAGAAGGTCCGCCGGGGCGGGGGTTCGGCGATGGTGGTCCACCCCAGCCGCTGACCCCGGGGCCGCGGTTACTCCGTCCAGCCCTGAGCGCGCGGCGGCCCGTCCGGGACCAACTCCCGGACGGGCCGCCGCGCTTGGGGCGGCCGGCGCGGCGGCGGACGGACGCGGGGTGATCGGCCGGCCCCGGGAGCGGGTAGGGACGCATTTCCGTACAGAAAGGCGATTCCCATGCGCTCTCGCACTCTTGCGCTCTCCACCGCCCTCGGTATCGCCCTGCTCCCGGCCGCGGTGCCGTCCGCCGCCGCGAGCGGAGTGCAGCGGGTCCTGGTGCCGGGGTCGTACGGCGGCGCGGAAGCCACGGCCGCCGGGGCGGCCGAACTGCTCGCCCGGGTGAGGACGTGCGAGCGGATCTCCAACGGCCTCTACCGCACGGACGCCGGCACCCCGGCGACCGTCCCCGTCTGCGGTCTCCGCGGCGCGGTCTTCTGGAAGGCCGACATGGACATCGACTGCGACGGCCAGTCCACCCCCCGCTGCAACGCCGCCACCGACCCGTACTTCCTCCCGCAGACCACCTTCCGCCAGTCCGACGGCCGACCCCTGAACGCGGAGGAACTGCCGTTCGTCGTCGTGCCCGGAGCGGGAGCCCTCTGGAGGCACTCCGCGTCCGGCATCACCGGCGGGTCCGTGGTCGCGGTCATCCACGGCGACCGGGTGCGGTACGGAGTCGTCGGCGACACCGGGCCCGTGACGACCATCGGCGAGGCGTCCTGGGCCATGGCCGAGTCGCTCGGCATCGACCCGGACCCCGGGACGGGCGGGGTCCGCTCCGGGGTCACGTACATCCTCTTCAAGGACTCCCGGGTGCGGCCGATCGAGAGCCACGACGCGGCGGTCGGCCTCGGGAAGTCGCTGGCGAGGAAGTTCCTGCGGGAGAACTAGGGGGTTTCTCTCGGATCGGGCCGGATCGGTGAGCGGGTCCGGTGCCGTGGATCGCGAGGCGGAGGAGGGAGCCCACGCGGAGCGCCGGCGACCGGCGACAGCGCGGCGGGGCGCGGTGCCGGGGCTCGCGAGCCCGGCACGATCCGCAAGAGACGACCCGAGGCCGGTGCGGGGCGCGGTGGGTCACGGCGCGGTCAGGACGCGGGGGCCGCTGTCCGTGATCGCCACCGTGTGCTCGGCGTGGGAGGCGCGGCTGCCGTCGAGCGTCCGCATGGTCCAGCCGTCCCGCGCGGTGTAGTGGCCGTCCCCGCCGCCGCCGATCACCATCGGCTCGATCGCCAGCACCATGCCGTGCCGCAGGGGCATGCCCCGCCCGGCGCGGCCCTCGTTGGGCACGCCCGGGTCCTCGTGCATCTTCCGGCCGATGCCGTGGCCCCCGAAGCCGTCCGGTATGCCGAGGCCCGCCGCGCGGCACACCCGGCCGATAGCGTGGGCGATGTCGCCGATGCGATGGCCCACCACCGCCGCCGCGATCCCGGCGGCGAGTGCCTCCTCGGCGGTCTCGATCAGCCGGGTGTCGGCCGGGCGGGCCCGGCCGACGGTGAAGCTGACGGCGGCGTCGCCCGCCCAGCCGCCGAGGACGGCGCCGCAGTCGATGCTGACCAGGTCGCCGTCGCGCAGCCGGTAGCCGTCGGGGATGCCGTGCACGATCGCGTCGTTGACCGAGACGCAGAGCACCGCGGGGAAGGGGACCGGCGCCCACTCCGGGTGATAGCCGAGGAAGGGGGAGGCCGCGCCGGCCTCCGTCAGCACCGCGCGGGCCGCCCGGTCCAGATCCAGCAGGCCGACGCCGACGCCGGCCGCCGCGCGCGCCGCCGCGAGCGCCCGGGCCACCACCCGGCCCGCCTCGCGCATCGCCTCGATCGATGAGTCTGTTTTGATCTCTACCATGCCAATTATTATACCGGTATTAGAATGGTGCCATGGTACGCACCCCTCTCACCCCCGAAGAGCGCGAACGCGGCGAACGGCTCGGCCGGCTGCTGCGCGCGGCGCGCGGCGACCGCAGCATGGTGGAGATCGCCGCGGCGGCCGGGCTCTCCGCCGAGACCCTGCGCAAGATCGAGACGGGCCGCGCCCCGACCCCCGCGTTCTTCACCGTCGCGGCGCTCGCCGGCGCACTGGAGCTGTCCATGGACGATCTGATGACGCGGTGCGCTCCGGCGCCCGCGAACTGAGGCCTCCGGGTCCCCGGGCGCCCCCCGGTCCGGTGGGGCGAGTGGGCGTTTTCGTGTACCGGGCGGGGCGAACGGCGTAGTCTCGCGGCGTGACAGTCGAGGACTTCGCCACGGCCAAGTACATCAGCCTGACCACCTTCCGGAAGAACGGCACGGGGGTCGCCACCCCCGTCTGGTTCGCCCCGGACGGCGGAAAGCTCTACATCTGGACCAATACCGAGTCCTGGAAGGTCAAACGGCTGCGGAACGACAGCCGGGTGATCGTGACCGTCTGCGATGTGCGGGGCAGGATCGCCCCGGGCGCGGCGAGTGCCGAGGGGACGGCGGAGCTGCTCGACGACACCTCCGCGGTCCGCCGGCTGATGGCGCGCAAGTACCGCTGGCAGTTCCGGCTGGTGGATCTGCCCAGCGCGGTGCTGCGGCGGGGTAAGCGGCCCCACACCGCGATCGCGGTGACGCTCGCCGGCCCCGGTTCCGGCTCCGAGTCCGGCGAGTAGTCGGCACCCAGGCTTTCCCAGGCTTCTCCGGACAGGAGCGGTGGCGATGGCGGTGCAGCACATCCCTCACATACCTTCGGAACAAGAGGCGTTCGCCCGGTATCTGCGCGGGCTCGCGGCGCTGCTCGACCGGGAGAGCGGCTGGTACGCCGTCTTCCGGCAGCGCGACCCCGAGGGGATGCGGGAGTGCCTGGAGGGCGTCGAGGTCCCGCCGTGGGATGTCGTCGCCTCCCTCCTCCAGGATCTCGGCGCCGCGCGCGGGGCCGAGTTCGCGGCGCGTGAGGAGGCGCGGGCGCGGCAGCTGTACGTGGCGTCCGCGGGCGCCCACGACCGCAGGCCGGGCGGGCGCGAGGCGCTCGTGGACCGCGTCGAACTGATGCGCCGCGAGCTGATCAAGGCCCGGGTGCGGGCGGAGGAGCTGGCGCGGCGGCTCTCCCAGGAGCCGCCCGGGGCCGGGGAGGCGGGCCGGCTGGCCCATGAGCTGAAGTGGACCCGGGACGACCAGTCCCGCGCCACGGCGAGACTCGCGGAACTCCGCACCCGCCTGGCGTCCCTCCCCGCCCCGGCGGGCGGGGAGCCCGGGAGCCGCGCCCCCTCCGCCGGCCACCGGAGACCCTCCGCCCCGCCCCACGGCCTCGCCACCCGCCCGGCACCCCCTCCGGGGAGATCCGGGGACGACGCCACCGCCACGGGGCCCGGTGCCGCGCACCCGCCGGCCGGTGGCCCTCTCCCGGACACGGGCCGGGGGCGTCCGCCGGCGGGTGCTCCTTCCGGGCCCCCGTCCCCGCCGGAGGGACCCGGTTCCCCGGCCCGCCCGGTCCCCGGGGACGGAGCCGGTGCCACGGGGGCGGGCGCCCCGCGTCCGTCCGCTGCCGCTGCCGCTGCCGCCGCTGCCGCGTCGCCGTTCCCGTCGCCGTCCCCGCCCGCCGGGCCGGGCTTTCCGGCCCGCCCGCTGTTCCGGGACGAACCCGAGGCCACGGGCGCCCGTACCGTGCGGCCACCCGCCGGGGGCGCGTCCCCCGGCCCCCGTGACCCCTCCTCAGGGGACGAGGAGCGGATACCCGGGCCGCCCCCCGGAGAGCGGACCCACCCGGGCTCCCCGGAGCCGGGGCGCAAGGGGCGGCGGAAGCTGCTGCGGGGGGCGCGGTTCGCCGGAGGGGCGCAGGAGGAGGACGAGCGGGACGCGCCCACCGCCGTACCCCCGCCGCCCGGCCCCGGCCCCGCCTCCGCCTCCGCCGACACCCCCCGAGGCGCCCGCTACGGCGCCCCCGCCGCACCCCCGCCCCGGCAGCCGCCCTCCGGCGACCACCCCGCCGACACCGCCCGGGAGATCGTCCGCACCCTCGCCCGGCTGCGGACCGCCGGGCGCGGCGGAGAGGCGTACACCGTGCTCTGCGAGGCGGCCGTGCTCCCCGCCGGCTGGCTCCCCGTCCTCGCGGCGGAACTCGACCGCGCCGGGCTCGGCGCCGACTGGACCACCCTCCTCTGGGAGGCCGCCTCCCAGCCCCTGCCCCGCGTCACCGCCATCGCCGGCGCGCTCACCGCCGACGGCCGCGAGGAGGACGGCGAGCGCCTCCTCCGCCAGGGCGTCACCCGCCCCGCCGGGGAGATCGCCGAGGCGGCGCTCACCCTCTCCGGCGAGGGCCGCGCCCCCGAGACCCGCGCCCTGCTCGCCGCCTGCGTCCAGGTCCACTCCGCCGCCGAGGCCGCCGGGATCGCGGGCCACGACCCCCAGCGCCTCGTCCCCCCGCTGCTGGACGCCGCCCGCGCCCACTCCCGCTCCCACGAGACCCGGATCGTCCACGCCCTGCGGGTGGCGGGCCACCTCACCACCTGAACCCGGGCGCCCCGGTGCCCCCTGCTCCCCCGCCCGGGTGAAACAAGATCGACTCTGCGGGTTCACGGCGATGGTCTTGCCCCCGTGTGTGACGGGGCTTACGTTCTCCCTCTACGTACCGCGTCTACGTGCGTAGAGGCTCGCTGACGCCCGGCCGAAGGAGCAGCACATGGCCCATGTCGTACGCGCCGCACTCGTCCAGGCGACGTGGACCGGCGACACCGAATCCATGATCGCGAAACATGAGGAGCACGCCCGCGCCGCCGCCGCGCGGGGCGCCCGGGTCATCGGATTCCAAGAGGTCTTCAACGCCCCCTACTTCTGCCAGGTCCAGGACCCCGAGCACTACCGCTGGGCCGAACCCGTGCCCGACGGCCCCACCGTCCAGCGGATGAGCGCGCTCGCCCGGGAGACCGGGATGGTGATCGTCGCCCCGGTCTTCGAGATCGACGGCGCCGGTTTCTACTACAACACCGCCGCCGTGATCGACGCCGACGGCACTGTCCTCGGCAAGTACCGCAAGCACCACATCCCGCAGGTCGAGGGCTTCTGGGAGAAGTTCTACTTCCGCCCCGGAAACGCCGGCTGGCCGGTCTTCGACACCGCCGCCGGCCGCATCGGCGTCTACATCTGCTACGACCGCCACTTCCCCGAGGGATGGCGCCAACTCGGCCTCCAAGGAGCCCAGCTCGTCTACAACCCCTCCGCCACCTCGCGCGGCCTCTCCGCCCACCTCTGGCAGCTGGAGCAGCCCGCCGCCGCCGTCGCCAACGAGTACTTCATCGCCGCGATCAACCGGGTCGGCCGGGAGGAGTACGGCGACAACGACTTCTACGGCACCAGCTACTTCGTGGACCCCCGGGGCCGCTTCATCGACGGCACCGCGAGCGACCGGGACGAGGAACTCCTCGTCCGCGACCTCGACTTCGGACTCATCGACTCCGTGCGGCAGCAGTGGGCGTTCTACCGGGACCGGCGCCCCGACGCCTACGAGGGGCTGGTGCGGCCATGACCCTCCACGACCGCCACCGGGCCGTCATCCCCGACTGGGTCGCCCTCTACTACCGCGATCCGCTCGAACTCACCCACGGCGAGGGGCGCCATGTGTGGGACGCGGAGGGCAACCGCTATCTCGACTTCTTCGGCGGCATCCTCACCACCATGACCGCCCACGCCCTCCCCGAGGTCACCAAGGCCGTCGCCGAACAGGCCGGGCGGATCATCCACTCGTCCACGCTCTACCTCAACCGCCCGATGGTGGAGCTGGCCGAACGGATCGCGGCCCTCTCCGGCATCCCCGACGCCCGCGTCTTCTTCACCACATCGGGCACCGAGGCCAATGACACCGCCCTGCTGCTCGCCACCGCCCACCGCCGCTCGGGCCAGGTGCTGGCGATGCGCAACAGCTACCACGGCCGCTCCTTCTCCGCCGTCTCCGTCACCGGCAACCGGGCCTGGTCGCCCACCGGTCTCTCCCCGCTCCAGACGCTCTACGTCCACGGCGGGGTCCGCACCCGGGGTCCCTACGCCCTCCTGAGCGACACCGAGTTCACCGCCGCCTGCGTCGCCGACCTGGAGGACCTGCTCGGCCACACCCACGACGTCGCCGCGCTGATCGCCGAACCCGTCCAGGGCGTCGGCGGCTTCACCTCGCCGCCGGACGGCCTGTACGCGGAGTTCCGCCGGGTCCTGGACCGCCACGGCATCCTGTGGATCAGCGACGAGGTGCAGACGGGCTGGGGCCGCACCGGCGACCACTTCTGGGGCTGGCAGGCCCACGCCGGGAACGGCCCGCCGGACATCCTCACCTTCGCCAAGGGCATCGGCAACGGCATGTCCGTCGGCGGGGTCGTCGCCCGCGCCGAGATCATGAACAGCGTCGACGCCAACTCCATCTCCACCTTCGGCGGTTCCCCCGTCACCATGGCCGCGGGCCTCGCCAACCTCACCTATCTGCTGGAACACGACCTCCAGAGCAACGCCCGCCGGGTCGGCGGACTGCTGCTGGAGCGGCTGCGCGCCATCGGCGCCGCCGTGCCCGCCGTACGGGAGGTGCGCGGCCGGGGGCTGATGGCCGGCATCGAACTGGTCCGTCCCGGCACCGACGAGGCCGACCCCGGCGCGGCCGCGGCCGTCCTGGAGGCCGCCCGCGCGGGCGGACTGCTCATCGGCAAGGGCGGCGGCCACAACACCAGCGTTCTGCGCGTCGCCCCGCCGCTGACCCTGACGGTCGCCGAGGCGGAGGCCGGCGCCTCGATCCTGGAAGAGGCCCTGCGCCATGCGTAGGGCGCACGCATCCGAGGGAGCGCACCAGCCATGAGCAGCACCCGCACCCTGATCCGCGGCGGACTGGTCATCACCGCCGCGGACGAACTCCACGCCGACGTACTGATCGAGAACGGCCGGATCGCCGCGCTCGCCGCACACGGCTCCGGGGCCGCCGCCTCCTGGACCGCCGAGCGCACCCTCGACGCCTCCGGGCGCTATGTCATCCCCGGCGGTGTCGACGCCCACACCCACATGGAGATGCCGTTCGGCGGAACCCGGTCCGCCGACACCTTCGAGACCGGCACCAGGGCCGCCGCCTGGGGCGGCACCACCACCATCGTCGACTTCGCGGTGCAGAGCGTGGGGCACACCCTGCGCGAGGGGCTCGACACCTGGTACGCCAAGGCCGACGGCAACTGCGCCGTCGACTACGGCTTCCACATGATCCTCGCCGATGTCACCGAGCACTCGCTGGCGGAGATGGACCGGCTGGTGGCCGAGGGAGTCACCTCCTTCAAGCTCTTCATGGCCTACCCCGGCGTCTTCTACAGCGACGACGGGCAGATCCTGCGCGCCATGCAGCGCTCCGCGGGCAACGGCGGCCTGATCATGATGCACGCCGAGAACGGCATCGCCATCGACGTCCTGGTGGAGCAGGCGCTCGCCGCGGGCCACACCGACCCCCGCTACCACGGCGAGGTGCGCCGGGTGCTGCTGGAGGCCGAGGCCACCCACCGCGCCATCCAGCTCGCCCGGGTCGCCGGCGCCCCGCTCTATGTCGTCCATGTCTCCGCCGAGGAGGCCCTCGCCGAACTCGCCGCCGCCCGGGACCAGGGGCTGCCCGTCTTTGGCGAGACCTGTCCGCAGTATCTGTTCCTCTCCACCGACAACCTCGCCGAGCGGGACTTCGAGGGCGCCAAGTACGTGTGCAGCACCCCGCTCCGGCCGAGGAAGCACCAGACGGCGCTCTGGCGCGGGCTGCGGACCAATGACCTCCAGGTGGTCTCCACCGACCACTGCCCGTTCTGCTTCAGCGGCCAGAAGGAGCTGGGGCGCGGGGACTTCTCGAAGATCCCCAACGGGCTGCCGGGGGTCGAGCACCGGATGGACCTCCTCCACCAGGCCGTGCTCGACGGCCATCTGACCCGCCGCCGCTGGATCGAGACCGCCTGCGCGACCCCGGCCCGGATGTTCGGCCTCTACCCGAAGAAGGGCACCATCGCGCCGGGCGCCGACGCCGACGTGGTGATCTACGACCCGAACGCCGCGCAGACCCTCTCGGCCGCGACCCACCACATGAACGTCGACTACAGCGCCTACGAGGGAAGACGGATCACCGGCCGGGTGGAGACCGTGCTCTCGCGCGGCGAGACCGTCATCGACCGGGGGACCTGGACCGGCCGGGCGGGACACGGCCAGTACATCCCGCGCGGGACCTGCCAGTACCTCGGCTGACCAGCGAGAGGACCACATGACGCTCATGGACTTCGGACTCGTTCTCCAGACCGACCCGCCCGCGTCCGCCGTCGTCGATCTGATGCGGCGCGCCGAGCGCGCCGGCTTCCGCTACGGCTGGACCTTCGACTCGGCGGTGCTCTGGCAGGAGCCCTTCGTCATCCACAGCCGGATTCTGGAGCACACCGAGCACCTCGTCGTCGGGCCGATGGTGACCAATCCGTCCACCCGTACCTGGGAGGTCACCGCCTCCACCTTCGCCACCCTCAACGACATGTACGGCAACCGCACCGTCTGCGGCATCGGGCGCGGCGACTCCGCGGTGCGGGTCGCCGGGCGGCGGCCGAACACCCTCGCCCGGCTCTCCGACGCGATGCGGGTCATCCGCGATCTCGCCGAGGGGCGCGAGACCCTCCTCGACGGGAAGCCGCTGCGGCTGCCGTGGGTGCGCGACGGACGGCTCCCGGTGTGGATGGCGGCGTACGGGCCCAGGGCACTGGCCCTCGCGGGCCGGGAGGCCGACGGGCTGATCCTCCAGCTCGCCGATCCGTATCTCACCGAGTCGATGATCACGGCCGTGCGCACCGCCGCGTCCGACGCGGGCCGCGACCCGGCCGCCCTCACCATCTGTGTGGCCGCGCCCGCCTATGTCGGCGACGACCTCGCCCACGCGCGCGACCAGTGCCGCTGGTTCGGCGGGATGGTCGGCAACCACGTCGCCGATCTGGTCGCCCGGTACGGCGAGCACTCCGGCGCGGTGCCCGAGGCCCTCACCTCGTACATCAGCGCCCGTGAGGGATACGACTACAGCCACCACGGCCGCGCCGGGAACCCGTCCGCCGATTTCGTCCCCGACGAGATCGTCGACCGCTTCTGTCTGCTGGGCCCGGCCGGGGCGCACATCGAGAGGCTCCGGCACCTGCGCGGCCTCGGGGTCGACCAGTTCGCCCTGTACGACATGCACGACGCCCGGGAAGCGACCATCGACGCGTACGGCTCCGACATCATTCCGGCGTTCCGCTGACACCGGCCGGCGGCACGGGTGCGCGGCCCGCCGCCGGACCCGTGACCGGGCGGCGGGGCGCGGGTGCCGTACCGGCCATCGCGGGGCGGGGATCGGACAGGGGCCTGCGCCGGGCCGCCCCGCCCCCGTATCCTCATCCGTAGCCAGCGGCACACCCCCCACACCCAGTTGCGTGCTGGCGCGCGGGCACCCCCATGGTCACTCCGCCCGAGCAGCCGGGTGACTCGCCACTCGCCGCCTCCAGGAGGCTCACGGTGAACATTCCCATCAGAAGCTCGGCGATCATCGGCACCCTCTGTCTCGTCGCGTCCCTCGCCCTGGCCAAGGCGTCCGCCGACGAGCCCGCCGCCGCGCGTCAGCCGGCGAAGGTCCAGCTCACCCAGGTGGCCACGGCCAAGAACCCCATCGCCGGTGCCGCCGGCCCAGGCGGCACCGTCTGGATAGCCGAACGCGCGGGCACCGTACGGGTCCTGGACGACCGAGGGCTCGGCGCGCCGGTCCTCGACATATCCCGGGAGACCACGACCGACGGCGAACGCGGGCTGCTGGGCATCGCGTTCGACCGGACGTTCAAGCACTTCTACATCTCGTTCACCGACCTCGAAGGCACCAGCACCATCGACGAGTTCGCCGTGAAGCGCGGCCGGATTCAGCCGGAGACCCGGCGCACCGTCCTCACCCAGACACAGCCGTACGCGAACCACAACGGCGGCGACCTCAGGTTCGGCCCCGACGGCTATCTCTACATCGCCTTCGGGGACGGCGGCGCGGGCGGCGATCCGCACGGCTACGGACAGAGGCTCGACACCCTGCTCGGCAAGATCGTGCGGATCGACCCGGCCGGCGCCAGGCCGTACGCGATCCCGCCGGGCAACCCGTACGCCGACGACCCGGCGGCGAGGGACGAGATCTGGTCCTACGGGCTGCGCA
The DNA here is from genome assembly GCF_040296845.1 of Streptomyces sp. NPDC001985. Lineage (NCBI taxonomy): Bacteria > Bacillati > Actinomycetota > Actinomycetes > Kitasatosporales > Streptomycetaceae > Streptomyces > Streptomyces sp. NPDC001985. The sequence continues at coordinate 14,817 of NZ_JBEOYB010000055.1, read as the reverse complement.
ACCCGTGGCGGTTCTCCTTCGACGCGGGCACGGGCGACCTGCTGATCGGCGATGTCGGCCAGAACGACTGGGAGGAGATCGACTGGGCCCCCGCGGACAGCGAGGGCGGCGAGAACTACGGCTGGTCCCGGATGGAGGGCAACCACCCCTTCCGCGGCGGCACCGAGCCCGCCGACCATGTGCGGCCGGTCCACGAGTACGACCGCAACGGACTGGGGTGCGCGGTGACCGGCGGATACGTCTACCGGGGCAGCGAGATCCCCGCCCTCAGGGGGCAGTATCTGTTCAGCGACTACTGCGACGGAACCGTCCGCGCGCTGCGGATGCGGAACGGCGTGGTGACCGGCCAGAGCGACCTCGGAGTCAACGGCGGCGAGGTCATCTCGTTCGTCCAGGACGGCGACCGCGAGCTGTATGTGCTCGCCATCGGCGGCGCCATCTCCCGTATCGATCCCGCGTAGCACCGCTCACCACCGGGAGATCCCGGCCGGACGGCCACCGTCCGGCCGGGATCGTCCAGGGCCCGCGCGCGGCGCCCACAGCCGCCGCACCCCCGGCTCCCGCCGGGGCCGGCGGCGAACGGGCCTACGGGACCCGCGCGGTCCACTCCGGCGTACCGAACTTGCTCCGCACCAGCTCCCGCGCCCGGCTCAGCTCCTCGTCGGAGATCCGCCCCTCCGTGAGCCCGTACCGGGCCCGGAAGGAGTCGATCATCCGCTCGATGACCGCCTCGCGCGGCAGCCCGGTCTGCCGCCGCAGCGGGTCCACCCGCTTCTTCGCACTCCGGGTGCCCTTGTCGGAGAGCTTCTCCCGGCCGATCCGGAGCACCTCCAGCATCTTGTCGGCGTCGATGTCGTACGCCATCGTCACGTGATGCAGCACGGCACCCCGGCCGCTGCCCACCACCCGCTTCTGCGCCGCGCCCGCGATCTTCCCGGCGTCCGTGGCGATGTCGTTCAGCGGCTGGTACCAGGCCTTGACGCCCATGTCGCCGAGAGCGCCGAGCACCCAGTCGTCCAGATAGGCGTAGCTGTCGGCGAACGAGAGCCCCGAGACCAGCGCGTCCGGCACGGAGAGCGAGTACGTGATGGTGTTGCCGGGCTCGATGAACATCGCCCCGCCGCCGCTGATCCGGCGGACCACACTGATCCCGTGCCGCTCGGCGGCCTCCGGGTCCACCTCGTTGCCCAGCGACTGGAAGCTGCCGATGACCACGGCGGGCGCGCCCCACTCCCACACCCGCAGAGTCGGCGGGCGCAGCCCCGCGGCGACCTCGGCGGTGATGACCTCGTCCAGCGCCATGTGGAGTTCGGGCGGCTGCGGGGGCTCGTGGACCAGCTGCCAGTCGTAGTCCGTCCAGTCCGTGGCGTGCGCCAGCGCCCGCCGCACGGCCACCCCGACGCCCTCCGAGGTCAGCCCGAACATCTCGGTGCCGGGCGGCAGCGCCGCGTCGATACGGGCCGCGAGCCCGGCGGCGCCGGTGTCCGCCGGAGCGCCCTCCAGCGCGCCGTCGATCGCCTCGATCGCCTCGTCGGGCTCCAGGAAGAAGTCCCCGGCGACCCGCACATTCCGCAGCGCGCCGTCCTCCGTGTCGAGATCGACGACCACGAGCTTGCCGCCCGGGACCTTGTACTCGCCGTGCATCCTTCAGCCTCCGGATCGACCTGCCGCGCACCCGCGCCGGACAGCCAGATCGTACTCCCGGGCGGCGCCGCTCCCCGGGCGGCGGCCGGTGGGGGAGCGGGCGCGCGGTGACGGGGGGAGGAACGCGGGGTGACGTCCCGGGGGAGGACCCGGTACGGGAAAGACGCAGGTCCGTGCTTAGCTGGTCGTATGATCGATGACTTTCTCGCCGGGGACCTGTCCGCTGTCGAAGAGGCGGTCCGCAAGGCCGCCGCCGCCGAGATCATGCCGCGCTACCGGCAGCTCGCCGTGCACGAGATCGTGCAGAAGAGCGGGCCGCACGACCTGGTGACCGCCGCCGACCGGCTCGCCGAGGAGAACCTCACCGCCGCCCTCACCGCGCTGCTGCCCGGATCGGTCGTGGTCGGTGAGGAGGCCGTGCACGCGGACCCGGCGGTGTACGGGGCGCTGGGCGGCGAGGCGCCGGTGTGGATCGTGGACCCGGTCGACGGCACCCGCCAGTTCGTCCGGGGCGAGACCGGGTTCTGCACCCTGGTGGCGCTCGCGGTACGGGGTGAGGTGCTGGCCTCCTGGACCTTCGCGCCGGTGCTCGACCAGATGGCGACGGCCGTCCGGGGCGAGGGCGCCTGGCTCGACGGGCAGCGGCTGTGGTCGGGCCCGCCGGAGCCCGGGAAGGTGCTGGACGTGGCCATGTCCCACCCGGACTTCACCACCGACGACCAGAAGCGCGCCCTGCTCGGCCTCGGTGTCGAGGGCGTGCGCGCCCGGCCGTGCGGTTCGGCGGGTCTGGAGTACCTCGCGATAGCCCGGGGCTCCCTGGACGCGGTCGCCTTCTCCTGGGAGAGCGCCTGGGACCACGCGGCCGGACTGCTGCTGGTGACCGAGGCGGGCGGGGCCCATCTGACCCTCTCCGGAGAACCGTTCCGCATCGGCGACGGGAACGCGATGCCGTTCACCGCCGCCCGCACCCCCGCGACCGCCGAACGCGTCCGCTCCCTGCTGACCCCCGCCTAGGTCGTCTCTTTCGGATCGTGCCGGGCTCGCGCGCCCCGGCACCGCGCCTCGCCGCGTTGTCGTCGGTCGCCGACGCTCCGCGTGGGCTCCCTCCTCCGCCTTGCGATCCACGGCACCGGACCCCGCTCACCGATCCGGCCCGATCCGAAAGAAACTCCCCAGGCCGTCTCTTTCGGATCAGGCCGGCCCGCGCGGCCCGGTCTCGCCCGGCCCCGGCCCGCGCCGCCCCGGCGGGGCCGGGCCCGCGACGGCGGTGGGCCGGAATATCCTGGGGGCGTCCGTCCGCCGTCTGACAGAGGAGTCCCTCAGTGACGCCGATGCTCGATGCCGTCGTCGTGGGCGCGGGTCCCAATGGGCTGACGGCCGCGGTCGAACTCGCCCGCCGGGGACTCTCCGTCCAGGTCTTCGAGGCCAAGGAGACCGTCGGCGGCGGCGCCCGGACCGAGGAGCTGACCCTCCCCGGCTTCCGGCACGACCCCTGCTCCGCCGTGCACCCGCTGGGCATCGGCTCCCCGGCGTTCCGCCGGATGCCGCTCGACCGGTACGGACTGCGGTGGCTCCAGCCCGAGCTGCCCATGGCGCACCCCTTCGACGACGGCACGGCCGCCGTGCTCTCCCGCTCGGTCGCCGAGACCGCCGCCTCCCTCGGCCCCCGCGACGCGGGCACCTACCGCCGGCTGCTCGCCCCCCACCTCGGCCACTGGGACACCCTGGTCCAGGACTTCATGTCGCTGCCCCTCACCGCGCTGCCCCGGGACCCGGTGGGCCTCGCCCGGTTCGGCGCCGTCGGGCTCCAGCCGTACAGCTGGCTGATGCGCCGCTTCCACGACGACCGGGCGCGCGCCATGATGGCCGGTCTCGTCGCCCATGTCATCGCCCCGCTCACCGGCGTCGCGACCAGCGGGGTCGGACTGCTCTTCGCGCTCGCCGCCCATGAGAACGGCTGGCCGGTGCCGCGCGGCGGCTCCCAGGCGATCCCGGACGCGCTCACCGCGTATCTGCGGGACCTCGGCGGCACGGTCCACACCGGTTACGAGGTCCGGCGGCTGGACGATCTGCCGCCCGCCCGCGCCTATCTCTTCGACACCTCGCCCACCGCCCTCGCCCGTATCGCCGGTCTGGGCCGCGCCTACGAGCACTACCGGTACGGCGCCGCCGCCTTCAAGATCGACTACGCGCTGGACGGCCCGGTCCCCTGGACGGCGGAGGCACCCCGCCGGGCCGGCACCGTCCAGATCGGCCCCTCCAGCGGGGAGATCGCCACCGCGCTCGGCCAGGCGACCGGCGGCACCGCCCCGGACACCCCCTTCCTGATCACCGCCCAGCCCAGCCTGGTCGACCCCTCGCGCGCGCCCGAGGGCAAGCACGTCTTCTGGGCCTACGGCCATGTCCCCAACGGGTGGGACGGCGATCTCACCGAGGCGGTCGAGCGGCAGATCGAGCGGTTCGCCCCCGGCTTCCGGGACCGGGTCCTCGCCCGGGCGACCGCAGGCCCCCCGCAGCTCGCCGCCCGCAACGCCAACTACGTCGGCGGCGACATCGCCTGCGGGGCGGCCTCCGGCCTCCAGCTGCTGCTGCGCCCCACGGTCTCGCTCTTCCCCCACCGCACCCGCCACCCCTCCGTCTTCCTCTGCTCGTCCGCCGCCTGGCCCGGCCCCGGAGTGCACGGGATGTCCGGGCACAACGCGGCCAAGGCCGTCTGGCGGGCGCTCGGGCGAGCCGGGACGAGGTGAGCGGCCGGGGGCGGGCCGGTGGGGGACCCGCCCTACGACCAGGCCCCGGCCCGGGCCGCGCGCTCGGCGAACGTCTCGAACGCGATCGGGTCACGGCCCAGCAGTTCGCGCACCCCGTCGACGGGCCGGGAGATGAGCCCGGACCGCACGGCGGTGAAGAGCGCGTTCATCCCCTCCGCGACCTCGGGCGGCGCGCCCTGCTCCAGCAGCTCCGCCGTGTACTCCTCGGGGGTCAGCTCCTCGTAGACCATGGGCCGGCCCGAGGCCCGCGCCATGATGTCGACGGCCTCGCCGAAGGAGAGCCCGCGCGGCCCCGACAGCTCGTAGGCCCGCCCGTCGTGCTCGCCGCCCTCCGCCGTGAGCAGCAGCGCCGCCACCGCGGCCACGTCGTCGACATCCACGAACGGCTCGGGCGCGGCCCCGGTGGCGCCCGCGGGCAGCGCGAGCCGGCCGGCGCGCAGCGGCTCCCGCCAGATGTACTCGTCGAAGTTCTGGTTGAAGTTGTTGGGCCGGATCACCGTCCAGGCGGCCCCCGACTCCCGGACCGCGCGCTCTCCCTCCAGCATGTCCGCGCCGAAGTCCCCGGGCGCATGCTCCAGGCCGCGGCCGGAGAGCGCCACGAAACGGGAGACACCGGCCGCCGCGGCCTGCTTCACCAGCGCGTCCACCGGGCTCGGGTCCTCCGGGGCCACCAGGAACAGGGCGGACGCCCCGTCCACCGCCGCCGCCCAGGTCTCCGGCCGCCCCCAGTCGAAGGTCACCTCTCCGGAACGGGACGCGGCCCGCACCTTCCGTCCCTCGGCGCGCAGCAGCCCCACCACACGCCGTCCGGTCTTGCCCGTCGCTCCCAGAACCAGAATCTCATCGGTAGTCATGTGCCCAGCCTGCCCCCGCGGGCGCCCATGGTCCATAAGGCCGGGTCCGCGGTCCATGTGTGTGCGTACGGTGGGTGGATGCATCCTTTCGACGACCTGCTGCGGGGCGTGCGCGCCCATGGCGCTCTGCTCAGCTGTTCCGTCTTCACCTCGCCGGAGGCGCTCCGGCTGGGGGAGGGGGCCTCCCTGACCCTGTGTGTGCCGCTGCGCGGTGATGTCTGGATCGAACAGGGCTCCGACCGGCGGCTGGTGCGCACGGGCGCGGTGGCGGTCCTGCGCGGGCCGGAGCGGATCACCGCGTCCGACGCGGCGGAACTCCCCTCGGAGACGGCGCTGATGGTCGGGGTGTACCGGCTGCACGGCGAGGTGGCGCACCGGCTGCTGCGGGTCCTGCCGCGCTATCTGCTGGTCTGTGAGGAGTACGATTGGACCTCGACGCGCGACTATCTGGAGGCCCAGCTCCACACCTCGGGCCCGATGCCCCAGGTCGTCCTGGACCGGCTGCTGGACTGGCTGCTGGTGTGCACGCTGCGGGAGTGGTTCGACCGGCCCGACACCGAGCCCCCGGCCTGGTTCCGCGCGCTCGGCGACGAGGTGGTGGGACCGGCGCTCCGGGCGATGCACGAGTCGCCCGCCACGGGCTGGACCCTGGCCGCGCTGGCGGCCGAGGCGGGGGTGTCCCGGACCACGTTCGCCAAGCGGTTCCCCGAGGTCGTGGGGGAGTCGCCGATGTCCTATCTGACGGGGTGGCGGATGGCGCTCGCCGCCGACCTGCTGGCGGAGACCCCGGCGACGGTCGCCTCGATCGCCCGCCGCGTGGGCTACGCCGACGCCTTCGGTTTCAGCGCCGCGTTCAAGCGGGCCAAGGGGGTCAGCCCCAGCGCCTTCCGCGCGAGCGCGGCCCCCGAGCCCGCCGCCGTGGGCTGAGACGGCCCGGCGGGGCTCCCGGCCCCGCCACCCGCCGGCACCCCGCCACCCGCCGGCACCCCGGACCCGGACCCCGACCCGCCCGCACCCCCGACCCGGACCCGCCCGCACCGGCACACACGCGCACCCGGACCGACCCCGCCCCCGTGCGCCCCGGCCCCGCCGCCCCCGGGGGCCGGCCCCGCCCTCCCGGGCCCCCGTGCGCACCCCCTGGCGCCCCCGGATCGCTCTCAGACCAGCCGGCGTATCTCCCCGCGCACCCGGTAGAACCCGCCCGGCGACGGATGCAGGGCGTCCACCACATAGCGGGCGCCCGGCTGCCGGATGCCGCGCGGGAACTGCACGTTCCACGAGGGCTCGAAGCCCTCGCTCACCACATGGACCCGCATCCTGCCGCCCTGCTGGACGCACTCCACCACCACCCCGCCCGCCGGGGCGCTCACCACCGTCGTCACCTGGGCCACCGAGGCGGCCGGGGTGTAGGTGGGCAGCGCCGCGGCCGACTTGATGTCCCGGGCGACCGGGACCGTGCCCTGCTGGGCGGCGGCGATGGCCGCGTCGCTCGCGTCCACACAGACCAGCGAGCCGTCGGTGGTCACCATGTACAGCCGCTCGTCCAGATACTGCATGGACAGCGCGGAACCGCCGCCCGTGCTCAGCTTCCACAGCCGGGTGCCCGACGCGTCGAAGCAGTACACCGAGGAGGAGGAGTCACCGGCGAAGACATAGGAGCCGTCCGGCGAGGTCGCGCACGAGTAGACAGCGGTGTCGCAGCGGAAGGCCGCCTCCACCCTCCCCGTCCTCTTCGACAGCCGCTGCACCACATGGCGGCCGGTGCCCGCGTAGACCGCGTCGTCCTCCTGCCAGCCGAAGAGCACCGCCCCCTGTGTGGGGGTGTGCCACAGCTCCCCGCTGCCATCGGTCGCGTAGGCCGTCACACCCTTCTGGTGGCCGTGGTAGACCGCCCGCTCGTCCGCCCGCACCATCCAGGCGTGCCCGCCGGCGGACTTGCGCGCCCACTGGTACTCGTCCTCGTGGTCGATGACCGTCAGCCCGCCCTGGGCGTCCGAGACATGGAGCACACCCTCCCGGATGTCCAGCCAGAAGATGTCCACGTCGTCCGCGATGCCGTAGGCCGCGAAGGGGAGCTTCGACGACAGGTCGTACACCGTGCCGTCGTCGCAGCCCGCGTAGATCCAGAAGTCGTCGGCGACCAGGCACTTGACACCGTCGGGGAGGGAGTAGCGCGCCAGCACCTCGCCGCTGTGACTGAGCGTGTAGACATCGCCCGACTGGTTTCCGACCCAGCAGCGGTCCTCGTCGATGTGGATGCCGAAGGCCGCGGCCCCCGTGCGGAAGCGCCAGAGCACCGGTGCCACCGACCGGGCCGTGGAGGGCGCCGAGGTCACCTGGCGGCGGGTCACCGGGCGGGCGGCCCGCTGGCCGCGCACCGCCGGGGCGTATCCCTTGCGGACCTTCTCACCGATCTTCTTCGCCGCCGCGGCCCGCGCCTTCTCCGCCGTGGGGAAGGAGGAGACCTGGGTCTGGCCGGCCGCGCCGATCCGTCCGTAACGCACCGAGACGACGGTGTCCTCGACAGTCACCTCGTAGAACTTGTGCGCTCCTTCGCCGTCCTGCGACAGCTCCAGATACGTCGTGGCACGTGACATGGCAGACCCCTCCCCGGGACGGAACCGGCGGTCCTTTTCCGCCGGTTCCCACTGCCGAGAACGTTAAGGGCGACCACTGACAGTGCCCCGGTCCGGGGCTGTCCGCTCAGCTCCAGGGGTTGGTCGGCTGGTCGTTGATGGCCGTCCAGAAGCGGGTGCCCAGCGGCACATCGCCGTTCGCGTAGTAGCTCCAGCCGCCGGAGTACTGGAGGTTCGGTCCGTACCGGCCGTCGTGGAACTCGGCCATCCGCCAGCCGGCGCCCAGGCTGTTCGCGCAGACCTGGTCCGCCAGGGCGCGGCTGGTCAGCCGGTTGCCCCGGACGGGGCTGGTGGCCGCCACGCTGCCGCGCGCCCAGCCCGCGTAGAAGTCGGGGGTGAGACCCGCGGGAACGGGGCTCCCGTCGATCCTGAGACAGAGCAGCGGGAGGGAGGCGGTCGTCGGGGTGTCGCCCACATAGGGGTTGCTCAGCGGGCCCCCGCCGACCCGGACCGTGCCGCCGGGACCGTCGCCGAGCAGGGTCCAGGTCATCGCCGAGGCGGCGGCCGGGGCGGGCGGGGCGGCGGCGGTGGCCGGGGCCACCGTGGTCGCCATGGCCGCCAGGACGGCGGCACCGAGAGCCAGACCTGATGTGATCCTGCGCAAGAGGTTCTCCTCACTCGCGTGACACATACGGGATGGTGCTCTGACGTTCATGGATTCTTCACGTTCTCCATGGAATCCCCATAGGAGAGAACCGGACAGCATGACCCCTCGAACACCCGCACCCTGATTCCGGGGCGGCCCTGGCAGCGCGAGGGCCATGTCGTTTTTCCGCCAGCATCGACTCCCGTGGTGCCGGATGATTGAGCTATGCACACCGAGACCGAGCGCTGTGTCCGCGCCGTTCAGTCGAAGGACGCCCGATTCGACGGCTGGTTCTTCACCGCCGTACTCACCACACGCATCTACTGCCGCCCCAGCTGTCCGGTCGTGCCTCCCAAACCCGAGAACATGACGTTCTACCCGAGCGCCGCCGCGTGTCAGCAGGCCGGATTCCGCGCGTGCAAGCGCTGCCGGCCCGACACCAGCCCCGGATCGCCCGAGTGGAACGCCCGCGCGGACGCCGTGGCCCGCGCCATGCGCCTGATCGGGGACGGTGTCGTGGACCGCGAGGGCGTCACGGGCCTCGCCGCCCGGCTCGGCTACTCCACCCGCCAGCTCGAACGCCAGCTCCGCGCCGAACTGGGCGCCGGCCCGCTCGCCCTCGCCCGCGCCCAGCGCGCCCAGACCGCCCGGCTCCTCATCGAGACCACCGGACTGCCGATGGCGGAGATCGCCTTCGCCGCCGGGTTCTCCTCCGTCCGCACCTTCAACGACACCGTCCGCGAGGTCTTCGCGCTCTCCCCCGGCGAACTGCGCGCCCGGGCCGCGCGCGGCACCCCCCGCACCGCCGAGGTGCCGCCCGCGCCCGGCGTCATCGCGCTCCGGCTGCCGTACCGCGAACCGCTCACCCCCGGCAATCTCTTCGGCCACCTCGCCGCCACCGGCGTCCCCGGAGTCGAGGAGTGGCGCGACGGCGCGTACCGGCGCACCCTGCGCCTCCCCTACGGGCACGGCGTCGCCGCCCTCACCCCCGCGCCGGGCCATATCGGCTGCCGGCTCGCCCTCACCGACCTCCGCGATCTGACCATCGCCATCACCCTCTGCCGCCGGCTGCTCGACCTGGACGCCGACCCCGTCGCCATCGACGGCCGGCTGCGCACCGACCCCGCTCTGGCGCCGCTGGTCGACGCGGCCCCCGGCCGCCGGGTGCCGCGCACCGTGGACGCGGCCGAGTTCGCGGTACGGGCGGTGCTCGGCCAGCAGGTCTCCACCGCCGCCGCCCGCACCCACGCCGCCCGGCTGGTCACCGCCCACGGCGAGCGGGTCGACGACCCCGGGGGCGGACTCACCCACCTCTTCCCCTCGTCCACGGCCCTGGCCGCGCTGGACCCCGGCACCCTCGCCCTGCCGCGCAGCCGCCGCACCACCCTGACCACCCTGGTCGCCGCGCTCGCCGACGGCTCGCTGCGGCTCGGCACCGACAGCGACTGGGACGAGGCCCGCGCCCGGCTCGGCGCCCTGCCCGGCTTCGGCCCCTGGACCGTCGAGGTGATCGCCATGCGCGCCCTCGGCGACCCCGACGCCTTCCTCCCCACCGACCTCGGCACGCGCCGCGCCGCGCGGAACCTCGGCCTCCCCGGGACCCCGGGCGCCCTCACCGCCCACGCGGCGGCCTGGCGGCCCTGGCGCGCCTACGCGGTCCAGTACCTCTGGGCCACCGACACCCACCCCATCAACAACCTCCCGGAATGAGGAAGCCCCCCATGACCAGGCAGCACACGGTCGTCGACAGCCCCTGCGGCGCGCTGACCCTCGTCGCGACCGACGGGGTCCTGAGCGGCCTGTACATGACCGACCAGCGCCACCGCCCCGGCGAGGAGACCTTCGGCGAGCGGGACGCCGGCCCCTTCGGAGAGACGATCCGGCAGCTCGACGCCTACTTCGCGCGCGAGCTGACCACCTTCGACGTGCCCCTGCGGCTCCAGGGCACGGAGTTCCAGCGCGGTGTGTGGGAGCGGCTGCTGGCCATCCCCTACGGCGAGACCCGCACCTACGGCGAACTCGCCGAGGAGCTGGGCCGGCCCACCGCCTCCCGCGCGGTGGGCCTCGCCAACGGCAGAAACCCCGTATCGATCATCGTCCCGTGTCACCGGGTCATCGGTTCGTCGGGAAGCCTCGTGGGGTACGGGGGAGGGCTGCCGCGCAAGCAGCGGCTGCTCGCCTTCGAAGCCGGGGCGCCGGGCGAACCGGCGGACGCGCTCTTCTGAGCCGCCCCCGGACCGTGCGGGCCGCGCCCGGGCATCCGGGTCACTTCACCGGCAGCCCCTCCACCAGCTCCACCGGGCCGGCCCCCGCCACCAGGGCGTCCACGGCGGAGAGCACCCGGTCCGCGACCGGCCCCGGGAGATGGGCGGCCAGCTCGTCCCGGGGCACCATCCGCCAGGCGAGCAGCTCCGACGCCTGGAGCCGGATCGAACCCAGCAGTCCCTCGTCCAGCACCCCGCCGTCGTACAGATAGGAGACCAGCGGGGGCCGCTCCGGCCCGCGCTCCCAGTCCACGGCCAGCAGCGCGCCCGGCGCCACGTCGAGACCGATCTCCTCCAGCGTCTCCCGGTGAGCCGCCTGTCTCGGCGTCTCCCCGAGATCCGACTCGACCGTCCCGCCGGGCAGCCCCCAGCCCTCCCGGTAATTCGGCTCCACCAGCAGGAAGCGGCCCTCGCGGTCCCGGAAGAGGGTGGCGGCGCCGGAGAGGACACGGGGGAGCGATGCGATGTACGCGGCGTAGTCCAAGGTCATTGCGGCAGCCTAGAGGCGGCCCACCGCCCGGCCAAGCACGTCGTGGGCGCGGGGAGTTGGCGGACGCCGCGCCCCGGGCCGGGACGCCCGGGGCGCCGTGGTCACCCGTCCGCCGTCACCACGCCCGCGATGAGGTTGGAACGGGTGTCGCCCGCGTCCACCTGGTCGAGGTACTGGGTGCACTCCGAGTCCACATAGAGACCCACCGGATAGATTCGGTTATTGATGACCGAACGCGCCCGGAAAGCCTCCTTGCACCCCGGCGTCGCGGTGAAATCAATGATGGTCGGCGTTCCCTGGAAATTGGCCCCCGGATAGAAGCAGACCCTGTTCGCCGGGCATGTCGTCGCGGGGGAGACCTCCGCCCGCGCGACACCGGTACCGAGAGTGGAGGCGACAACTGCCGAGACGGCGACGGCGGAGAGCGAGACCCTCCGCAGACCGCTGCGGAATGAAGACATTGACATCCCTCTTTTGATCGGCCGATCAGGAAGAACGTGAACCGCTCCATGGTCGGGCAGGGCGGAAAGGGTGTCCACCGCCACCACGGCGTGATAGCCGGGGCACGAGGACGTGAATGACGTGTCCTTTCCCGGCCCCGCGCCGGCGGCCGCGGGCCTAAGGTCCAGGGATGCGGATACGTGACGCGGACCCGGAGGAGGCCGCCGAGATCACCGGGCTCGTGCTCCGCTCCAAGTCCCACTGGGGCTACCCCGGCTCACTGCTCGCCGACTGGGCCCCGGAGCTGACGCTCACGCCGGAGCGGATCATTCCGCGCCGTGTCGTCGTCGCCGAGGACGACAGCGGGCTCCTCGGCACCGCCTGTCTCGACGGCACACCCCCCGAGGGCGCCATCGGACTCCTCTTCGTCGAGCCCACCGCCCTCCGGCGCGGGATCGGGCGGGCACTGTACGCACATGTGCTGGAGGCCGCCCGCGAGCGCGGGTTCGAGCGGGTGGGGATCGCGGCCGACCCGCACGCCGTGCCCTTCTACCGGGCCCTCGGTGCCCGCCCCGCCCCCCGGGAATCCGGCGCGGACCCCGCGGCGGAACCCGGCGGGCTGGTCCCGCTGGTGGCCGAACTCCGGCCCCGGGTGCCCTGGGCCCAGATCTGGACCGGCGGGCGGCGCGCGGTGCACCTCGGCAACGCGGCCGAGTTCCAGGCCCAGTTCGGGGGCGCCACGGAGCAGGCGCGGGAGGCGGCCTCGCACTACGCCTGCCTCGCCGTCTTCGCGAGTCCCCACCCCGCCGCCGTGGTGCTCCCGCGCGCCGTCCCGGACGGCTGGATCGCCCTGGTGGCGCGGCAGCTGCGCTGGGCCCAGGTGGAGGTCCACCGGGAGGGCGGCCCCGCGCTCGCCGCCCGGCTGCGCGCGCCCGGGCTGCCCCTGGTGCCCTGGGGCCACACCGCCGCCACGGGGGAACTCACCGGTCACCCCCTCCCGCCCGGCGCCCTGCGGTACGAGTCCAAGCGGGCGTCCCACTCCCTCTTCCGGCGGCTCGCCCCCGGGCACCCCGGGATCGCCGTCCCCGCCCGGTGGACCCCCGCCGGCCGCCGCGAGGCCGCCCGGCTGATCGCCGCCCGTGCCCGCGCCGGGCTCGCGACCGTGTGGAAGTCCGAGCACGGGGCGGGCGGCTCGGGCACCGGAATCCTCACCGGACGGGTCCGGGCCCGCTCGCTGCCCCGGGGGCCGCTGCTCCTGGAGGAGTACATCGCGGGCGACGGCACCCACCCCACGTACGACGGCATCGTCGACGCGCGGGGCGAGGTCCACGACGTCGGGGTCGCCGCCATGGAGATCGAGGGGACCGCCTACCGGGGCGCGACCGCCGGACCCGGGGCCGTGGCGCCGGAGCGGGCCGCGCACGCCCTGCGGTTCGGGCACGCGGTCGGGCGCGAGCTGGCCGCGAGCGGCTACCGGGGCTGGTACGACGTCGACTTCGTGACCGGCCCGGACGGGCGGCTCGCCCCGACCGAGACCAATCTCCGGCTCACCGGCCCCGCTGTCGCGTTCCTGGTCAAGCAGCGGCTCGACGAGACCCGGGGCGGCGACCACCTCGTCCGTGCGCTCGACCGGGTACCGCTCGGGGCGCGGCTGCCCGACGCCGAGCTGATGGCCCTGCTGCACCGGCTGACCGAGGCCTGCGCCGGGATCGACACGGTGCTGCTGCCGTCGATCCCGACCGCCGCCTACGAGCCCGACCCGTACATCGGTGTCGTACTCGCCGCGGCGACCCACCACCGGATCGACGCGGCCGATGCCCTCGTCCACACGGTCTGCCGGCGGCTCGGCCGGGTCTTCCGCTGACTCACCGGCCGCCAGGGGACCGCACGGCCGTCACCGCCGAGTCCCAGACGGCCCACACCGCCACCACCGCGGCCGCCGCCATCAGCGGCACATTGAAGGCGTACACCAGCGCGGCCTGCCGCTCCCAGTCCTGCTTCGCCGCCAGCCGGTAGAGATTGTCCTGCGGCCACCAGGCCACCAGCAGCCAGACGATCCCGAGGTACGCCGCCGTGGTCAGCCCCCGGGGCCGTCCCCGGCTCGGCATCAGCCGCCGGCCGCTCAGCAGGAACGACACACCGGCGGCGAAGGCCAGCGACTCCGCCGCGTACAGACCGCGGAAGAACCACGCCCACGGGTCCGGCACGATCGACAGATCGGTCGAACCGGGCCAGACGCTGTCCGTGAAGACATAGGACGCGATGGCGACCGGGAGGAAGACCACCATCGCCAGGACGATGCCGTTCTCCTCGGCGGAGAGGACCCCGGAGCCGCCCCACTTGCCGCCGCCGCCTGTCCCCGATCCGATGGGCCGCGACAGCGGCCGGACCAGCGCGCCCCGGTCCACCTTGCGGGATCTGTTGCGGGGCAGGGCCGTGACCTGGACGACGGTTCCCGGGATGTCGGACGCCGGTACGGCCCCGGTGAGGTGGGCGCGCACGGAGTCCGGGCCCGGCGCGCTCGCGCCGGCCGGCAGCACATAGGCGATCAGCTCCCCGTGGTCCTCCGCGACCACGCTCTCCCGGACCCCGGGGTGGGAGGCGAGCGCCGACTCGATCCGGTAGGTGTCGACGGTCCGCCCGCGCACCCTCACCCGGTCCGCCGCCCGGCCCCGGAACTCGACGGGCCCCTCGCCCTCGCGCCGGCCCAGATCCCCGGTGAACACGGCATCGCCCCCCTCCGGGGGCGTCAGCCGGACCCGGCCGCCCTTCTGTATCCGGATCTCGCAGCCCGGGAACGGCAGCCCCAGATAGGCGTGGCGCTCGGGCGCCGCGACCGGCCCCGGGAGCTGGCCCGTCTCGAACCAGGTGCCGCACCCGGCGACCTCGGCCGGGCCGTACACGCTGATCAGCCGGGCTCCCGGGGCGAGCAGCCGCTCCAGGCCGACCTGCTCGTCCAGGCGCAGCCGCTCGCCGCCCACCGCGAGCAGCCGCAGCGCCGGCGGCCGGGGAGCGCGGGTCAGCAGACCGGAGGCCGTCCCGGGGTCGGTGTCGGCGACGGTGTACGGCTCGCGGGGGGAGAGCACCAGCGCGGCGCCCGAGCACAGGGTGCGTATCCACCCCGCCGTGAACGC